>JANTHQ010000080.1 GCA_024762375.1 Anaerolineaceae bacterium | reverse complement strand
TGATGGGCAGTTTTCCGCTGAGAGTGATTTCGCCCTCTTTTGCCAGCCGCGTGCCCTGCCCCGGCTCGGCGAAACCGCACGCTTCCAAACTGAGCGCCGACATAATGGTGAACGCATCGTGCAATTCAAAAAAGTCAATATCGGCGGGGGTATAGCCGCTCAATTTGTACGCCTGTCGCGCCGAATCTTCTGCCGCTTGCAACCAAATGGGGTTTTTGCGGTCGTGAATTGCCACGCTGTCGGTGGCGATGGTCGAAGCGGCAATTCGCACTGATTTGTCAGAAAATTGTTTCGCCAGTTCGGTGGGGCACAGAATCACCGCTGCCGCACCGTCGCACATCGGGCTGGCATCGAACAGGCTGATGGGGTCTGCTACCATTCCGGCGTTTAAAAAGGTTTTTTCGGTGATGGGCGAACGGAACATCGCATTGGGATTGTGTGCGCCGTTGGCGTGTGCATTCACGCTGAAAGCGGCAAAATCTTCGTGTTTCAAGCCGTATTCATACATATAACGGCGCATCACCAGCGCGTTCAACCCGACAAATGAGATGCCGTGCACGGTTTCATAATCGGCATCGGCGGCTTCTGCCAGCCCGGCGGTCACTTTACTGCCGATGTTGTCAGTCATTTTTTCCACACCAACCACCGCGACCACATCCTGCATGCCGCTGGCAACGCCGATGAGTCCTTGCCTCACGGCGGCGGCGCCGCTGGCGCAGGCGGCTTCCACTTTAATGGCCTCGATGCCGCGCATGCCGGCAAAGTCGGCAATCAACGCGCCCAAATGTGCCTGCGCGCTGATTTCGCCCGACAGCATGTTACCCACATACAGTGCATCCACTCGCTCGACGCCGGCGTCAATCATCGCGTCGCGCAGCGCGTGGTATGCCAAATGGCGCAAACTGGTGTCCCAGTGTTCGCCCACAGGTGTTTGTCCAATTCCGATGATAGATACGTCTCGCATAATTCCTCTGGTCAATTAACAATTATCAATGTGTAATGAACAAAATTTGCTCATTGTTAATTGATAATTTCTCATTTTAAAAGTTTGCCGCGATAGCGGGCATAGGTGGCGTAATCGATTTCTTTCCGCCGGTTGATGTAATCCTGGGTGGTGGGGGCGGCATTGACGCGAGCAACAATTTTATCCGTCACTTCGATGGAAAACGCATCCGACCCCGCGCCGGAGCCGAAACTCACCGCCAGAATTTTGTCACCCGGTTTGGCGACATCCAAAATGGCGGTCAACCCCAAAATGGATGCGCCGGAATAGGTGTTGCCCACCACCGGGCTGAGCAGCCCAGTTTCCCACTGCTCCTTTTCGAACCCGAGCATTTTCGCAGCGCGGGCGGGGAATTTCGCATTGGGCTGGTGCAGCACCACAAACCGGTAATCTTTCGGCGTGCGACCCATTTCCGCCATCATCGTTTTGGCGGCGGTCATCACATGTTCGAAATATGCCGGTTCGCCGGTGAATCGCTGCCCGTGGCTGGGGTAGTGGGCGTGCGGACGCCGCCAAAAGTCGGGCGTGTCGGTCACAAATGAATATGTGGCTTCGATGACCGCCAAACTTTCTGCCGCCGCACCGATGATATATGCCGCGCCACCGGCAGCCGCCGTGTATTCCAGCGCATCGGCGGGGCGACCCTGCGCTGTATCTGCACCGATGGCGAGCACATATTTCGCCATTCCGCCCGCCACAAATCCGATTCCGGCTTGCATCGCTTCGGTGCCCGCTTTACAGGCAAATTCCCAATCGCCTGCCTGCGTGTTTGGCACCGCGCCGATGGCTTCCGCCACAATGGTGCTGGTCGGCTTGACAGCATACGGATGGCTTTCACTGCCAACCCACACCGCGCCGATGTCCTGCGGATTGATTTTCGCCCGCGCCAGCGCGTTGCGCGCCGCCTCGATGGAGATGGTTGCCGTGTCTTCATCCAACCCCGGCACGGCTTTCTCTTTGATGGGCACGCCGGTGCGGCCTTCTTTCCACACCCGCGCAATTTCTTTATTGGGAATGCGGTATCGGGGAATGTAACTGCCGTAACCCACAATTCCAATTGGTTTCGATGGTTTCATAATTGACATATTTTGAACTCCGAATTACGAGTTACGAATGACGAATTCGCTATTCGTCACTCGTCATTCGCTATTTGAAAGTATCTCTCTCGCTCGCGCTTCTCGAATGTTGCCTTCTGCCACCAGTTGATCGGCGACGGCTTGTGCCTGCTCCGGCGATGCACCCGCTGCCAGCGCCACCTGCCGGGCGTGCAATCGCATATGCCCATGCTGGATGCCTTCGGTTGCCAGCGCGCGGATTGCCGCCAAATTTTGCGCCAACCCGACCGCCGCCATTATTTCCGACAGCCGGCGGGCGCCGGGCTTCCCCAGAATTTTCATCGCCACTCGCGCCGTGGGATGGACTTTTGTCGCCCCACCCACTGTGCCGACACTCAGCGGAATGTGCAATCGACCGCGCAAATCACCCGCATCATCCTGCCACCACTCGGTCATACTGGTGTACCGCCCGTCTCGCGCGGCAAAAGCGTGTGCTCCCGCTTCGATGGCGCGCCAGTCGTTGCCGGTGGCAATTGCCACGGCATCAATACCGTTCATCACCCCTTTGTTGTGGGTGGCAGCGCGGTACGGGTCTGCCGCGGCGAATGCCCACGCTTCCACAATTGCCCGCGCCACGGCGCGCCCGTCTGCGCCATCGCGCGCCAGCATCTCGGCGGGAATGCGGCATTCGGCAGTGGCGGTGCGGCGGTCGGTCAGGTTCGACAAAATTCGCAAATTCACCCGCCCGCCGGTCAGCCGTTCAATCAGCGGCGCAATCGATTCGGCGGCAGTGTTGACCGCATTCGCGCCCATCGCGTCGCGGCAATCGTACAGAATGTGCACAATCAGCATCGCGCCGATGGGCGTTTCCGGCAGCACGCGGGTTTCGATGCTTTTTGCGCCGCCGCCCAACTTTTGGATGGTGGGATGATGCCGGTTCGCCGCCGCCAGCAATTCTGTTTCTGCCGATTGAATCGCCTGCACGGCGCGGCTCATATCGGGCACATCCAGCACCTGCACCTGTCCAATCATCAGCGGTTCGCTGCTGCGAGTCGAAAATCCGCCGCCCGCGCGCGCCAATTTCGCCGCGAAACTCACACCCGCCACAATACTCGGCTCTTCGACCACCATCGGCACCAGCACATCTTCGCCGTTAATTTGAAAATTGGTGGCGATACCCAGCGGCAAATTGTACAACCCAATGACATTTTCAATCATCGCGTCACCCTGCGCCGGAGACAGCCCATTCACCAGCGCGGCGCGTTCTTCGGTTGTTAAATCTGCCCATTGCGCCACAATTTCGGCGCGGCGGGCAAGCGACTGTTTATAAAATCCGGAAAGTTGCGATGTTTTTCCCATAACTGCGACGATTCTCCATTCAACTGTTGAGAATTATATCACGGGCTATCTCTCAATGTCTCTCGATTTTCAAACGGATAGAAAATCGGACAGAAAAAGACTCTCAAAAACTATCAGCGCCCGCAGAATCGGGCATCCACTTGATTTTTCCATTCGCATTCACTAAAATATCTTTATCACAAAAAAGGGGTTCCCAATGGAAATAAAGGTTTACGCCACCCTGCGCGAAATCGTCGGTGGTAAATCGGCTACTTTAAATGGCCACGGCAGCAAAACGATGCGTCAAATTTTGGAAGAACTTTTTGAAAAATATCCACAGATGCGCGAGAAACTTTTTCTGAATGGCGGTGAAATGCATTCGGCATTTCATTTTTTGGTCAACGGGCGCGACGCACGCTATCTCGATGGGCTGGACACGGTCATTTCGCCTGATGATGATGTGCGGATTTTCCCGCCGGTGGGCGGCGGCAGATGAAGCAGATTTTCGGTGTGCCGCTGTGGTTGATGAAAGATTATCTGGGTGATTTGGGTGCGGTGGAAACCGCGCCGGACGTGATGACCGCCGATGGCTGGCAGGCATCGGTGCGCAAAACCGACCCGTATCGCATCGGCTCGCTGGTGGTGGGCCGCATCGAAGTGGAATTTTCGGGCGATGAAAACAAACTCGCCGAGGTGCTGGAAAAACTCCACTGGAAAACCATGCGCGGCGGCGGGTGACAAAAGTCACAGCGGGCAGACGCGTTTTGGGGTATAATCCATTATTCAGGCTATCGGGAGGCAAAAATGGATCCATTTGCGAATATCAAACAAACCACGGGACAGGTGGCGGTACACCGTCTGTCTGATTTGATGCCGTCGCCGGCGGAAGAATGGCAGCGGATGAAAACGTTTCTGGCTTTGGGGCAAGCCGATTTCGACACGATGGTGCAAACCATCGAGCCGCTTTTTCGGCGGGGGTATGAATTGGTGGTCGGCGCGTATGACCACCTGTTGCAAAACCGAGAAACGGCGATCATTTTGGGCTGGGAAAAAGGCGCAGACGAAGCCCATCTTTCGGAGCGGCGGCGGTTTTTCAGTGTATGGCTGGCTCGCACGCTGGGGATGGACTTCAGCGATGATTTCGCCCTCTATCTTTTTCAAGCCGGGAAAATCCACGCGGCACACGGACCACGCCGTATCCACGTGCCGGAAGTGTTTGTCGCCGGGTCAATCAGTTTGGTGAACGCCACATTCGCCCGTTTTTTGGCAGAGGATATGCCGAGCCACCCCGCTGTGCCGACCGCGCTGGCAGGATGGAATAAAGTGCTGACCATGCACCAGCATCTGATGACACACGGCTATCACGCCGCGCTGCAATTGGATAGCGGCGAATTTTCGGTGCCGTTGCAGATGTTCGGGCGGATGCGCGATATTGTGGGTCGGCACGAAATGCGGGTTCGGCTGCCGGAGGGGGCAACGATGGCAACCGTGCTGAAAAAATTCTTCGACTATTTCCCCGAAGCGCGAGCGGAAGTGCTCGACCTTGAGTGGGAAGGTGGCGAACGGTTCGATTCAACCGGCATTCCGTGGTTTGAAGCGGAGAAAATCTACCGCGTTAAACCGATGTGGCGGGTGCTGCTGAATGGGAAGGATTTGGATTATATCGGTGGGGTCACGGTGGAAGTTCATCCCGGCGATGAGGTGAGCATTTACCCGCCGGGACGATAGACGACACAAACGCAAGGGCGGCTCGATGAGCCGCCCTTTTCTATTCTGTGCCGAGAAAAACAGGGGCAGGTCAAAAACCTCCCCCTGCATCCCATATTTTCGGCTATGCGATGATTTCCAGTTCTTTCAGTTTATCTTCAGGAACGACGCCATCTTTCCAGCCGCGCAATTCATAATAATCTTTCAGCATCAGGTCGAGCTCGCACACGTGGCCCTCGGAACCGGGTTGATCGCTCGGTTCTTCGAGGAATCGTTTCGGCAGCGTGTCCGAACCTTCGCGGAAGCCATTCAAGTTATTGTAATAGCGTTCCAAATTGTAGATGCGCTCGCCGCATTTGAGCAGTTCTTCGGGGCTGTAATCCAATCCGGTCATGGCATTAAATTGTTCGGTATATTCATCCATTCCCTCGGCAAATGCTGAGAATTTGCAGATGTCGAACGAGTCGGAAATGGCGTGAATATCCTGGAAGATTTTCACCAGTTCGCCTTTGCCCTCCCACGCCAGCGGGTCGGTTTTCAGTGTGCCGAACGGCATCACACCCAATTCGGAGGCGGGGGTGTATGCTCGCAGGTGGCACGCGCCGCGGTTGCTGGTGGCATAGCCCAAGCCCATACCTTTGAGCCCGCGCGGGTCGTATGCGGGAATGGCTTGCCCTTTGACCGCCATCGCCAGTTCGGGATGCCCCAGTTTTTCGGCAGCCATCGTCGGCCCTTCCGCCAAAATATCGCCGACGCCTTCGCGGGCAATAATTTTCTCCAGAAATTCAACCATCGCGGTGGTGTCGCCCCATTCCAATTTGGGGTATTTGCCATTCGAATATTTTTCCGAATATTCCATGTACATGGCCAACACTTGCCCGGATTCAATAGCGTCAAGACCGTAACGGTTCGCCATATCAATCATATATGCCACTGCTCGTACATCATCGTTACCGCAGTTTGCACCAAATGACCACGCCGGTTCGTATTCCACGCTTTCCATATGAACTTTGAACGGTCCATCTGTAACTTCGACTTCTTTTTTGCAGGCGACGGGGCAAGCGTGGCAAGTCGGGTCGTTGACCAAAATATTTTCTTTTACCCATTCACCGGACAGGGTTTCGGCTTTCCCATCGAATGATGCCACTTTGGAGTTGAACGCCGGCAGAGCGCCGATGCCATTGGTGATGTTCATCAGCACGTTGGTGCCGTACACGCTCAAACCGCCTTTACGCGGCGATGTGATGTTCTCTTCCGCCATGATGGTAGCCAGTGCTTTTTTGCGAGCGGCTTTGTCGGCTTCTTTGTTGGCGGGTTTGGGCTTGTTCTTTTTGTCGCCCTTAAAAACGATGGCTTTCAGATTTTTGCTGCCACCGACTGCGCCCGTGCCGCCGCGCCCGGCTGCGCGGTCATCTTCGTTCAACCACGCGCTGAATTTTACCAATTTTTCACCGGCGGGGCCGATGGCCATCACACCGCAATCTTTGCCATGTTTTTCGCGCAGTAGTTTGATGGTTTCGTGAATTTCTTTGCCCCAGTATTCTTCGGCATCGTGCAGAGACACTTCGCCATTTTCAACATAGGCGTACACCGGTTTGGACGATTTGCCTTTGAAAATCACCCCGTCCACGCCTGCCCAGCGCATTTTGGCGGCCGTCCAGCCACCCATATGGCTATCGGTTACGGTTCCCGTTAACGGCGATTTGGTCACGACAGCCAGCCGCCCGCTCATGTTCACATCGGTACCGGTGAGCGGCCCCCCCATCACACACAAAATGTTTTCCGGCGACAGCGGGTCAACCCCGTGCCCGTTATCGAACACGTATTTCACGCCCAAGCCGCGTCCGCCGATATATTTTCGCGCATCGGCTTCATCAATGTTTTTGTATTCCACCGAGCCATCCGTTAAATTGACCCACGGAATTCTATCAATATAACCACCTAATTTCATCAGAAAACCTCCTTGTTTAAATTGGGTAAAAGCAGTTAATAAACGCAAGAATCGATTTTAATCTATCCTGACAGCGTGCCTCCTTTCATTTTCCCAAAGAAAAAACGCTATGCTTTTTGAGCATAACGTTTCATTGGTGCAAATAATGCCGGCGAGTCGCCAACCCACAAAAACCTCGTGGATTTTTCGGTGCAAATCGTTTTGCAATCAACTTTATTTCTCCTGAAAAGGACAAAGATATTATAACCGATTTCCGAGAATTTGCAAAGACGAATTTTTGGCGGCCACGAAAATTCAATCTTTGACAACCCCCTTCGCTTTCG
>JANTHQ010000079.1 GCA_024762375.1 Anaerolineaceae bacterium | reverse complement strand
ACATTATACCAAAATCCGGGGGTAAAAGTCAATGGTTTTGGCACATTTTCGGGTTTCAGCGAATGAGAAAGAGAAGACATATATTCTTTATCTCTTCTTCTTTTTTTATTTTAAATATAAATGGAAGGGGCGCAGTGCAGTGAGAACGTCCGCCCCGGCTCCGGGGCGTTTCACACCCCGAGACGGGCGGAACGCCCGCCGTAAACGGCGCAAAAAAAAGAGTGGGGCTGTCCGCCCCAAGTCTGCACTTTCGTGTACAACCCGCGGCGTTCACCCCACCTTGAAAAAGTGGTCAGGCGTCTGGGGATGGGGCTGTCCGCCCCAAGTCTGTACTTTCGTGTACACGGTCATCGCCAATTTCGGCTAGAATGCGGTTGAATTGGTAGCTCCCGGTAAGGCGCGGCGGGTTGTAGCCCGGCTGACGGGGGACGAGGGTGGCAGCGGTAATGGCTTGCCAGTCGGCGACAGTAAGGCGGGTGGTTTGTTCGTGACGGCGCAGCCAGCGTGTATGTTCACGGCGAGTGGCAGCAGGCAACTGTTCCGCTTGAAGGGGCGTGAGGAGGGGCAGGACGCGGTAAACGCTGATTGTGAAAAGGGGCAAGGGATTTCCCGGAGCAAAACGGACGTCAAGCGCCAACAGTTTTTCAGCGTATAGGATTTCCATTGTACCGGGTCGCCAGTACCGGCAACGGTTGTCGCCATCATTGCCGGGGGTGAGTTGGTGAACCGGGTGCGGGCATAGCGTGCAAGTTTCGGTAATAGGCTGATGATTTATGAGTCGGTGTTTACGACTGATGCCGCATTCGTCTTTTCGCCCGGAGATTGTTTTGTGCGATCTGGCACCGATGTGGCGCGCCAGTTCGCGGTACGAGAATTCACGGGGGAGTGTCCACCGGTTTTCGGGGTGCTGTACCGGGCGGGTGTCGGCAGCGGCGAGGGCGTTCCACGTGGCGAAGACATTGGGCGACAGGTATGGTACCCAAAATTTGGTAACGTAATGCGCCATCTGGCTGTATCCGGTTTTTCGCCAGACGGGCAGGAAATCGAATGTTTGGAGAACGTGCTGTGGCGCGGGTGCGGGTGCAGGTGGCGAGACAGTTCCGCCGGCATCGGTGCTCTCGAAGATGATTTCCGGCTGTTCGCCGGTGACTTGCCAGATAGCGCTGGCAATTGGTTTTGATAGCCTGGCGGTGTACAACTCGACAAGATTGTCTGCCACCCCAATGTGCACTGCGCCATTGGGCGATGGGTGCAATGTGGCGCGGTTTATATTTTGGTATGCACCGGGTAGCGTGTGTTTTAAGATGTTTTTGGCCGCTTGCCACTGTTCACCGGTAATTGTCATTGTGCTTGTTCCAGTCCGTAAATGGTTCGCAGTAGCGCCGGGATGCCGATGTCATCCCACAAACGCGGGTAGGGAGCGGTTAAGATTGCGGCAGCATGCACGAACATCCTCGCACCGCACCCCGTTTGATTTGATGCCAGATGCCCGACAACGGACACCCGGTCGTTTTTCTTTAAGTGCGGTAACAGATGTCGTCGGGTTTTGATATATATCACACCGTCAACGTTTCTCAGTGTGAAGCCGGCAGTACCGTCCGGGTAGTTCTTGACTTTGGATACTACTTGCCCGGTGACGATGGCAAACGAGGTTTTTTCATTCATTGTGCTGACTCATTTGAAAAAAGATTTATGCCGATGTTGTTATCGGATAAGGTCAGTTTCATTCTTTCAATCCAGTAATAGTCCGCTAAAATCGTTGTCGTCCGCGTCGGTATCGGCGGAAGAAGCGACTGTAATGTTGGCGTTATTTAATGCATCCCCGACCGCCGCTTCCACCACGGCGCGGATATCTGCCAGCAGCGTATCAGGTACGATATCGGCAGAAGCCGTTGATGCCATAGCCGGTGTTCCCTGAAAAGCGCGGTAGAGTACGCCGCGCACAAAGCGACTGAAATCCGGGCGTTCGCCGGGGCGGGCATCCGCCTGCATTTGGCGCTGTATCCAGTTCAGCAGTTCGGCGTCGGCCACATCATCGAAGGTGACCGATTTGGTGATGCGGCTCATTGGAATTTGCCCCGGATGATTTTCGCGGGTTGCGCCAATTTATCCGTTACCGGCAGCAATATCGGCGCGTACAGCAACTTTTGAATCGATGCCAAATCCGGATAACGTTCCAGATTGACTTGCTCGTCTACAATAACCTCGTGACGGGTCAGAAAAGTTTTGGCTTTGACCGCCAGTGTTTCACCGACCGGTTCTCTTTCGCCTTGCGCGATAAGAACCATTGTGCCGGCATTGCGGCGCGACCACGGACGCCACGCGCCGCGGAATCTGCCGTTTTTGGCGAGATAGGTGTACGCCTCGTCCATAATTTGCAGGATGAGGCTGTTGAGCCGCGTTTGCTCACCACCGGTGGGACGGGTATCGGCTACGGCGGATTGCAACAGCATGCGTCGGTAGCGCATCTGCTCGGTTTCCTTGTCACGCATCGCTTTTTGAAATTCAAACCAGCGGTCGAGGAAACGATCGAAGATGAACGCACCGGTCAGCAGCAGGCCGACCACTGCCAAGATGATGAATATTGTCATTGCCATCGCTTCATCGGGATGGCGGAAGCCGATTTTTTTGAACAGAAAAACGCCGGCGAACCAGAAAAATATTGACCCGACAACGCCGGCCAGTACTTTACTGAAAACGGCGCCGAACGCGGACGGCGCGTGGTTATGGATGGTGGTCGGCGCGGGGGGAGGCGCCGGCAAGGCTTCGGCTTTGTTTTTGAATTTCATGGTTTTCTCCCGCCGGTTAACCGGTAACCGTGATTGAAACGGCGACGAATAAGCCGGTGCAAATGCGCTTGTGCTTCTATCCGAGACGAATAGGGCGTGATGAGTACCCGCTGCCAGACGCCTTTGCGTCCGTAAATCCGAACGATGGCACCACCTGTGTCAAGCAACGTCGGCTGCCACGTCAGGTAATAAAAACGGGTGTCTCGCTCAAACAGCAACGGGAAATCCGTCAGCAGATGTGATACCGGATCATTATCCACGATATCCTCATTCAAGATTCACTGTCCGGAATTCAATGACAGTTTCTTCGGTTGTTTCACGGCAAGTTGTTAAGCTCGCTGGGGGCAGAAGGGGATAGCCCACCGCTGACGTTCACGCTTGGAATTTCATTGAGTTCTCTGTTCATTTTCTGTATTTCCCCGATAGCGCCGGAGAAATCACTGGAAAATGTGCGCCCCGCTATGCTCTTTTTATGGACGCGACGCTTGCCACGATATATACCACATACATAAAAATCAACGCCTATGTAATCACTTTCGAGCATTTCAAATTCTCTTTTTTTTGAGGAAGTAGGTTAACTCCGGTCTATATCTGCGTGTATGCACCGGTCGCCAGACTGGTGAGTTTAACATACAGGTAAAAGGCTTCCTCTTTTGTGAGGATGCCTATACCGGCTTGTAATGTTACGGTCAGTGCTCGTGCCAGACTCGCGCCACTACCGCGATTGCGATTTCTTGTTGAGAGGAATTTTTGAATGGCGCGGTTATAAAAACCAATTACCGGTTTATCGAGCGGCAGCAGTGTCAGCAGCGGCACGGGCGGGTCCGGTCGCTCCCACGGTTCGTAATCCACCAGTACGATGCGTCCCAGTGCGGCAGCCGGCCGGACACTGCCGGCGCGCACCTGAAACGCCAGCACGGCTTGCGCCACAAAAAATTCCAGCAGTAAAGGTGAAATGAGGCTCGTGTTCAACGGTTGATCCTCAATGAATAACGGTGTTGGCGACTGGCTCATCAACCACTGCCCGGCACTGTTCAGCAGAACAGAGCAATCCGTTTCCGAAAAACGAGGTGTTTCCCGGCTCGGCACGGACATAGGCGACAACAGGGTAGGGTCAAGTTTAAAACCGGGAGCGACTTCTAACATTGGCCTGCCTCCTGCATTGGCTGTATTGATTCTGTGAGTACCGGAACATCCGCGAGGTCTCCGGCGATGTATGTCACGCCGTCATCGGACACAGACCCGGTAATCTCGGAAATATAAAATTCCACAACCTCCCCATCAAGTGTTACGCCAATTAATTTCAGTTCTTCCATCATTTTTGCACCTCCGGGAAAACGCGGGGACGGACGGCGAATTTCGCCATCCCCGCGGCGTTGGCGGTGACCGGGTCGGGCAGGATGATTGCTTGCGGGTACTGTGCCAACAAGCGGTCTCTCAGCGCTTGTGCGCCCCCGCCGGTGACCAGCAGATAGCGGAAGCGGGTGCCGCGTTCCCAGTGCTGGCGGATGAATTGATTGATACCGGCAAAGGTGCTGTCGAGCGCCTGATGCACGACTGTCGCCAGATCGTGTTCTCCCGCCAGATGGTCGAAAATAGCATGTCCGGTGGCGAGATATTCGCGCATCAGGCTGTCGGCTTCTGCCAGCGAGAGAGTATGGTGGTAGATTTGCCGCACGTGACGCACAATAAAATCAGCGGTGCGGTGCATACCGAGGGTATCCCCGCCGGTGAAGCGCCCGAAGACCTCGCCACCCTGCACGGCAAACAAATCCAGCGTATTGAAGCCGACATCGCAGATGGCGACCGGCTTTTGCAGAGCCTCGCGGCTCATCTGCCATTTGCCGTTGACATTCGCACCCCAAGCGAAGTATGAGCCCACCGGCTGCGCCAGCCCCTTGACCGCGGTCACGGTCAGGGATACGGGTTCACCGTTCACCGCAAAGCGGTGGGTGCCGATGAGCCAGCCGCGCAGGGTGCGCAGTGTTTCCTGTGTACGTTTTTTGTCTTGCACAATTTCCACCGGCAGACCGACCATCAGCGCGGCGGTGTGGTCGCCCGTACCGATGATTTTCCACAGGGCGGCGTACAGCAGGGCGCGGAGTTCCGGCCCGTCGGAGAGGCGTTGGAAGTCCAGCCTTTCAATGGGTGGGGCGAAACGGTGAACATTCTGACCGACCAGATAACCGCTGCCATCCACGGCGACGGTGTGCGGTTTATGCTTGTTTTGCCGACCGAAACCGGTGCCGAGATATCCGAGGTCGGTGGAACCGACACCTACGACGGCAGGGATGGTGTGAGTGACCAACGTGCCGTGCTGCACCTCGGCAACTTTGAAACCCCCGAAGCCGGGGTCAATGGCGATTTTTCTCATAATTTTCTCCGTTCATCTAAAATTTGGCGTATTTCATATTGCCACGCCCGCACCATAGAGTGCCGACCGGAACCCGATGCCGGCGATGAGCCGGTACATCTCCAAATGCTTGGAGACGCGGTCACGTAATGACGTGACTTCGGTTCGCAATCTGTGCCAGCGCATTGAGATTTTCCATATATGCAAAACAAGTGAACTCAGTGACAGCAGCGGCAACAGGACTGACTCGCGGCGTCCGTCATCGTGTGCGATTTGCACATTCAGTGTCAAAAATACGCCGACAGTGGTCAACATCAATTGCGAACGTCGCATTGTGCCCTCCGGGTTAGTTCATCAATTTTGCGCCACGGGACGGACGCCTCCGCTATTTCCGACCACGCGCGCACAGCCGGGTCGGTTAAAAATGACACCGGGTCATCAATGGATTTTTCGGTGATATGTGGGGCGTTGATGAGGTCTAACACCGCACGCACCAGTATCTTGGCGATCAACCGTCGCCATGGTGTGTATTGTGTTTCAATGAAGTTCGATGGTTCCATAGGCGTAAATGGCAACAGCCCATATCCACAATGCAGATATGGGCTGTTGGCCTAACTGTCGTTATTCGAGATTTGATTGGTCCAATCGGCGGTCAGCGATTCTGTGGCTTTCAAAACATCTTTGGCACGGCTAATGGCGACATTGATGTCGCGTGAGCCGAGCAGCGCACCGAGAACGGCGCCCAGTCCGAGCCCGACATACAGGCCGTCCTGTTTCAAGATGCTGTCCACGTAATCGCCAATGGTGACGACGGGTTCGGTAGTTTGTGCCATACTCGCTCCTCCGATTTTGTGTGAGGTTGAACAACTGAAAACGAGTATAGCACAAGATTATGTGTGTGTCAACACCTTTATAGACTGTTAGATAAAAAAACAAAAGAACTCTCGAATTCTTTTGTTCTTAATCTGTTACTTTTTCTGTACGTCGCTTTTCGCGTCGCTCTTTTCTTAGATTGGCTGCAACTTCTTTATATTTTACTTGGTACGGATTCCCGTTTTTGTCGAAAACACTGACGCCCATCATTCTACCATTATACAGTTTGTATTTTTCCTGATAGACCGCTGCACAGTACGCAACGTCGGCTTCATCCAAATAAACCTTCCAGCCGCGTTCCAATACCTTGATAAATCCAAGTTTTGCCCAGCGGCTGAAAGTTGGCTGTGAAATACCATATTTCCGGCTGGACTCAGACATACTAATCTTCCGTCCGCGCAGGTGCGCAAAATCTTCGCGCTTGATGTTCAGACTGGTATCAATCTCGCTCTCTGCCACAAGGAACTCTCCATCCGGTAGTTTTGCTGCTGTTAGTTTACCAGACTTGATTCGCTCAAGCAAGGCATCGCGAGATACACCGTATTTGCGAATAGCTTCGGGGAGGGGAATATAGGTATTGGAATGTGAGAAGGTCATTATGCGCTCCTGCCAAATCCAATGCGAGTGCAACAGAGATGACTTTGTTGTACTCAACGAAGATTTGTTCACCAGCCTCAATCCAATACATCTGAATTTGGCACAAATACCAAAAACTCCACTATCGTGTGGAGTGTATTGGAAAAGGTGAAATAATCTTTCAGAGCGGGCGATGAGATTCGAACTCACGACCTTCTCCTTGGCAAGGAGACGTTCTACCACTGAACTACGCCCGCGCGCCATTCAGTTACGGCGAGTATTCTATTCGAATGCGCGGTTTTGTCAAATTTATAATCGCTTTTTGGCTAAAAATTCTCGGTGATTTGCTGCGATATGTATTGCATGGTTGTATCACCGGAGGTTGTGCTCATATGCGAAGACTGTGGTATGATATCCAAAATGTCTTTCAAGGTGAGCCATGAGCAAACGACACACCCTTTTTCTCGCTGCGGTATTTACGATGGCGATAATATTGTTCACCCCGGTAAATACGCGCGCACAGGGTGGATTTCCCCGCTACTGTTTGGAATACCCCGACAATTTAGTACAAAATTGCGGTTTCGATACCGGAATGGCGAATTGGACGCCGTTTGTCATCGCCGGCGCGGCAGATGTGACCACTATTGATGGCGACCGCTGCCACACCATCAACCATCCATGCGGATACATTTCATCTTCCGGTGGATTTACGGCGGGGGTGTACCAGCAGATTCCCGTTACGCCCGGCGGCATTTACGATGCAAATGTGCAACTCATTCTGTATGATTCATTCGA
>JANTHQ010000078.1 GCA_024762375.1 Anaerolineaceae bacterium | reverse complement strand
GAACTTCCTCGCCAGCCCGCCGCTGGTGGTGGCGTATGCTATCGCCGGTACCACCGATATTGACCTCAGCAGCGAACCGCTCGGCATGGGCAGCGATGGTCAACCGGTTTACCTGCGTGATATCTGGCCCAGCCACGAAGAAATCGCGGCGCAATTTGATAAAGCCCTGAACCCCGATACCTTCCATAAAGAATATGATGGCATCGAACTGAAAAACGAAAAATGGAATCAAATTCCCGTTGCCGGCGGCGACATTTTCGACTGGAATGAGGAATCGACCTACATTCAAGAGCCGCCATTCTTCATCGACCTGACACCCGAACCGCAGCCAATCGCGCCGATTGACGGTGCGCGCGTGCTGGTCAAAGTCGGCGACAGCATTACCACCGACCACATTTCGCCCGCGGGCGCAATTGCGGTGGACAGCCCCGCCGGGAAATATCTGCTGGAGCATGGTGTGGATTTGAAAGACTTCAACAGTTACGGTTCGCGGCGCGGAAACGACCGGGTGATGACCCGCGGCACATTCGCCAACATTCGCTTGCGAAACCAGATGGCGCCCGGAACCGAAGGCGGCTGGACAACCTATCTGCCCACCGGCGAAGTGATGCCCATTTACGATGCCAGCTTGAAATATAAAGAATCCGGCACGCCGCTGGTGGTGCTGGCTGGCAAAGAATACGGCACCGGTTCCAGCCGCGACTGGGCGGCAAAAGGCACATATCTGCTCGGTGTGAAAGCCGTGCTGGCAGAAAGTTACGAGCGCATCCACCGCAGCAATTTGGTGGGGATGGGCGTGCTGCCGCTGCAATTTAAAGAGGGCGACAGCGTGCAATCGCTCGGCCTCACCGGCGAAGAAGCCTTCACCATCCATGTGGATGATAACCTGCAGCCATTGCAGGATGTGCGCGTGACCATCACCGCCACCGACGGAACCAGCCGCGACATCACCATGACTTGCCGCGTTGATACCCCCGTCGAAGTTGACTACTATCGAAACGGCGGCATCCTGCAAACCATCCTGCGCAAATTCCTGGCAGAATAGTATTTCGATTGCGTAGGGACAGAGCATTGCTCTGTCCCTACTTTTTTGTTCCCCTTTTTCCCATCTCGCTTGTCAAAAAACCCAATTCCAACTAGAATTGTTATTACCACTTGCGTGCAAACGCAATCGACGAGAGGCATTTGTGACTGATACCCGCGAGTTAATCACATACAACTTCCGGTTTACTTTTCTGGATGGCGATGACACCGACCAAACCCACACATTCTCCGTCCAACTGGATGAGCAAACGCTGGATGCCGTTTTTCCGCCCCGCGAAACGTATCCCGCGTGGACGAAACTGGAATATTCCCAGTGCCCAAACTGCCCGCTCAACCCTGCCGAGCATCCGCAATGCCCCATCGCGGTCAGTCTCATCCCGCTGATTGACTTTGTGAGAGATGCCGTTTCTTTCCGCAAAGTGCGCATCGCTGTGGAAAGCGAATCGCGAACATACCAAAAAGAAACCACCATGCAAGAGGCGGTCAGTTCGCTGTTGGGCATGCTGATGGTCACGGCCGGGTGTCCGGTGATGGACAAATTGCGCCCGATGCTCCGCTCGCATTTGCCGTTTGCCACCGCTTCTGAAACTGCATACCGCTTCCTCTCGATGTATATGCTGGCGCAGTACTTTTTGCACAAACGCGGCGAGACTCCCGATTTCGAGTTGGAAGGCTTGCGCACGCTTTTTTTGGATGTGCAGGATGTCAACCAGCATTTTTGGCAGCGATTTGCCGCCGCGCAAGTGGAAGATGCCAGCACCAACGCGCTGGTTATTTTGGATAATTTGGCGCAATATGCCGCCTTCTCACTCGATATTGGCGAGTTGGAAGAAACCGAATCGCTGTTTCGGGCGTATTTTCCCGATGCGCCGTCACCATAACGGCGCGTCCGACACGTTATGGGCTTTCTCTCCCCTGCCGCGCTGATTTTCTCCGCGCTGGCGATTCCCATCATCATTTTTTACATGCTGCGCCTGCGACGCCAGCCGCTGCGCGTTTCTAGCCTGCTGCTGTGGCAAAAAGTGCTGCAAGACCGCCGCGCCAATGCCCCGTGGCAGCGCATTCAGCGAAATTTGCTGCTGTTGCTGCAACTGCTCATCCTGCTGCTGATTGTGCTGGCGCTGGCGCGGCCCTTCCGCACGGTGGAAGCCAACGTGCAGGGGAATGTCATTCTGCTGATTGACGATTCTGCCAGCATGCAAACTACCGACACCCCGCCGAACCGGTTGACCGCCGCCAAAAACGAAGCCATCACCACCATTCGCGCCCTGCGCCCCGGCGATACCGTCAGCGTGATTGCGGTGGCAGACGTGCCGCAGCCGCTCATCACCGGCGATGCCGTTGCCAACCGCCGCGAACTGGAATCTACCATCCGTAATTTGCCCCCGACCGCGTCCGCCGCCAACTGGGATACCGCGCTGGCGCTCGCTGCCGCGTCTGCCGCATCCATCCCGAACAGCACTGTGGTGGTCATCACCGATGGCGCACTCCCCGCCGACCTACCCCCGCTCCCCGTGCCGGTGCGAACCATCACCGTGCCCGGCGGTGCGGAAAATCAGGCAATTGTCGCGCTGGCAACCCGCGATACCCGCAACGGCGCGGAACTGTTTGTGCGGGTAGAAAATTATTCCGATGCGCCGGTGGAGCAATTGCTGGAAATTTCGGTGGATGGGCAATTGTTCGATGCGCGCACGGTTTCGCTGGCGGCATATCCCGCCGGTACCGCCGCGCTCACGTTTTCCGAGATTCCGGCGACAGCGAAAATCATAACCGCACAACTCACCCGCAGCGATGCGCTGGCGCTGGACAATCGCGCCACCATCCGCCGCAATTTTCAGGGTGGAACCGTGCTACTGGTCGGTGATGGCAATCTTTTTTTGGAGCGCGCTTTCGGCTTGCTGCCGGGGCTGACCGTTTCGCTGGCGAAACCGGACAATCTGCCCATCGATACCCCCTTCGATTTGATAGTTTTTGACCGTACCGTACCACCTGCGCTCCCCGAAAACGCCGCCGCGCTCTTTTTCATCGCCCCACCCGCCGACACCCCGATTTTTTCGGTGCGCGGCACGTTCAGCGATACCGCTGTTCTGCCCGCTGCCGACCACCCCATCACCACTTTCACTGATTTTCGGGATGTGCAGATTGCGTCTGCGGAACGGGTGGATGCGCCGTGGGCGCAAACAGTGCTCGCCGCGCCGGGCGGTTCGCTGTTGCTGGCGGGTGAATCGGGTGGCAAACGGGTGGCGATTCTCACGTTCAATCTGCTGCAATCCGATTTGCCACTGAAAGTGGATTTTCCCATTTTGGTGGCGAATCTGTCGCGATGGTTGCTGCGCCAATCTGCCGAACCGGAACCGGTTGCCGGTGCGGATGCTGCTGCCGATACCAACCCGCTCAATCCTGCCGAATCGAATATTCGCCCCACCGATGCCGAAATTCGGGGCACAACCGGCGCTGGCGCCGGTGGCACGTTGCCCGGTCAGCAGGAACTCTGGTGGCTGCTGGCCGCCGGTGCGCTGGGCGTGTTGCTGGTTGAATGGTGGTTTTTCTGGCGGGGAGAATAGCGAATGCAGCCAATATCAAATTGTGAATTGCCGCAAAATGCTGGTATACTTTATTTGGCGGATGCGAAAATAGAGGTGATATATGCTCACTATCAGTCGAGAACAGATTCAGAATATGATACGGCTGGAATTGCTGGCGCAACAACGTGAAATCGCCGAACAAATTGCGGCGTTTGAAAAGAAATACCACTGCACTTTCAATGAATTTGAGAAAAATCTCAATGTCGAATCCGAGAATTTTGAGCATTGGGATGATTATATGGAATGGAAAGCAGCGATGAAAGTGCAGGCAAAACTGGCAAAAGACCTCACAGAACTCCAATATGGAAATTTTAAAATTACTGGATGAATCACCGGTTGTTGCCCATTATGATGTTTTGAAGTTTAAAGTGTGGCAGAACGGGGTATATTTTAAAATAAAAGTTTTTCTGGTTGATGGTTCCGTGCTGTTTGTTCGAGAATATATGGACGAAACAGAACGAAATTACTCATATCACTGGCAGGATGCCGATGCAAATTTAATTATCCGGTGGGATAATGCCCCCCATCATCGTGATTTGCCGATGTTCCCCCACCACAAACATATCGGCGCAAAAGTTTTCCCCAGCCGAGAATTGGACGCAGCCGTAATTCTGCGTGCCATTGCCCAACAAATATCGCCAAATACAGAGGAATAGCGATGATTTTCGGCAATCCGTGGGCATTGCTTCTGCTGGCGCTGCTGCCTGTTTTTTGGCTCATCAGCCGGGGGCAAGCGGTATATCTGTCGCCATGGCGGCGGCGGATTGCGTTTGCGCTGCGAACCGCGCTTTTCCTGCTGCTGGTTTTCGCGCTGGCGGATGTGCGGCTCAGCACCCGCAGCGATTCGCTGAGTGTGGTTTTTCTGGTTGACCGGTCTGACAGTATGCCTGCACCGGCGAAAGATGCTGCGCTGGCGTTCATCCGCGCCGCCACCGATGCCCAGCCGCCGGATGATACCGCCGGTGTGGTGGTGTTCGGCGCGAATGCGGTGGTGGAAGAGTTGCCCCGTCCTGCGCTGTCGCTGCGAGCGATTGCATCCACACCGCATACCGACCATACCAACATTGCCGCCGCCGTGCGGTTGGGGATGGCGCTTTTCCCCGCCGACAGTGCCAAACGGCTGGTACTTCTTTCGGATGGGCAGAACAATTTGGGCGATGCCAAAGCCGCCGCGCAATTGGCGCACGCTGCCGGAATCGAGCTCGATGTGCTGGATTTGTCTGCCGCCGTGCCCGAAAATGCGCCCGAAGTGCGGTTGGCGGAATTGCGCGCGCCCGGCACCGTGCACGCTGATGAACATTTCGACCTGCAATTGTCCATCGAAAGCACGCTGGAAACGCCATCCACCGTGCAAATTTTCGCCGATGGGCAGTTGGTGGCGCAAGAAACAGTCAATCTGCACCCCGGCGAAAACCGATTCGTGTTCCCGATGGTTGCCGGGCAGAGCGGATTCAGCACTTTCCGCGCCAACATCATCCCCCCCGCCGACACGCAGGCGCAGAACAACCGGCTCGATGCCTTCAGCCTGATTGAAAGTCCGCTGAAAACGCTGGTGGTGGCGCAGTCGCCCGCCGAAACCGCGAACCTGCTCCCCGCGCTGACCGCCGCCGGGTTGAATCCCGTGCCGGTGCTCCCCGCCGAAATGCCGTCCACCCCGTTGGCGCTCACCGAATATGCTGCGGTGGTGCTGGTCAATTTGCCTGCCACCGCGCTATCGCCGGCACAGTTGGATTTGCTGCAAGCGTATGTGCGCGATTTGGGCAAAGGGCTGGTGGTCATCGGCGGGCCCGAAAGTTACGGCGCGGGCGGTTATTTTCAAACCCCGCTGGAAGAAACGCTGCCGGTGGAAATGACGCTGAAAGACCGCCAGCGGCTGCCGGGGATGAGCATGGCGATGGTCATCGACAAATCGGGCAGTATGGATTCGGCGGGCACGGCGAACACCGGCGGCGTGAAAAAAGTGGAATTGGCGAAAGAAGCCATCTACCGCGCGGTGGATTTTCTCGCCCCGTGGGACCGGGTCGGGGTGGTGGCGTTCGATACCGCCGCCCGCTGGGTGGTCCGGTTCGAGCCGGTGGTGGATGTGACCGGCATCAAAAACCGGGTGGGAACCATCCGTGCGGATGGCGGCACGGATATTTTGGCAGGGCTGCAAACCGCTGCCGATGCCATCGAGCGCGAACCGAGCCGTGTGCGCCATATCGTGCTGCTCACCGATGGCGGCGCCGACCCGACCGGTATCGTCGAGTTGACCGACAAATTGGCGGCGCAGGATATTTCGGTGTCGGTGGTGGCTATCGGCGATGATGCCGCGCCGTTTTTGAAACAGGTGGCGGAACACGGCAACGGGCGGTTCCATTTGGCGCGCGACCCCGCCACCATCCCCCAAATTTTCGCGCAGGAAGCCACACTCGCGCTGAAAGCATATCTGATTGAGGAAGAATTCACCCCGAAACGCGCCGCAGCCAGCCCCATTTTGAGCGGGATTGATGCCGTGCCGCCACTGCTGGGATATGTCGCTACCACCCCGAAACTCACCGCGCAGACGGTGCTGGTGAGCGAGCAGGATGACCCGGTGTTGGCACAGTGGCAATACGGGTTGGGGCGCGCGGTGGCATGGACCTCCGATGCGACCGGACGCTGGGCGAAAAACTGGGTCGGCTGGGATGGGTATGCCCGTTTTTGGGGGCAGGCGGTGCGCTGGACGATTTTGGAGGGAACGGGCGGCAATTTGGGTGCTGCCATCACTCGTAACCCGCAAACGGGCAATATGCAACTGACGGTGGATGCGCTCGACAGCGCGGGAAACAGTTTGAACAATCTGACGGTGGAAGGGCGGCTGCTGTCGCCGGCATTGCAGCAAACCGATGTGACCCTGACCCAAATCGCGCCGGGACGCTATCAAACCGAATTTTCGCCGCGTGAAACGGGGGCATATCTGCTGCGATTGCTGGCGCGCGATGCCGACGGGCAGTTGGTCAGCAGTGCCACTCGCGGATTTGTGGTCAGTTACTCGCCGGAATATGCCGCCAACCGCAGCGAACCGACTTTGCTGGCGGATTTGGCATCGCTGGGGGGCGGAAAAATGCTCGCCCCCGCCGATGCCGCCGCCGTGTTCGACCACACCCTGCCGCCGGTGCGCGGCTCGCGCCCGCTGTGGCGCTGGCTGCTGACGGCGTTCGCGCTGCTGCTGCCGCTGGATGTCGGTGTGCGGCGGGTGATGTTCGGGCGGGAACACTGGGAAAAATTGCTCGGCTGGCTGCGCGGAAAACTCGCCGCGCCGGAAAAAACCACTGCGCCCGCACTGGCGGCATCCCCCGCGAAGAGCTTGCTGTCGGTGAAAAAAGCGGCTCGCCCCGAAAAACCGAAACCGCCGCTCATCATTCCACCCGAATCGCAGGCAGATGAATCCGAATCTGCGCCCGAAAAGCCGCCGGCACCGAACCCGAAACGCACCACCAACCGTCTGCTGGATGCCAAACGCCGCGCAAAAGGTAATGAAAAATGAAAAATGCAGCGTGAAAAATGGTATGTGGTGCGCGAAATGTGATTTTGAACCTCGTCAGCGGACACTTTTGAAAAGTTAAAAAATAGAACACGGATTGTACGGATTACAAGGATTTTCACTGATTTTTTTAAATATATCTGTGTAAATCTGTAATATCAGTGTTATCTGTGTTCTAATCGTAAAAGCTGTTCGGTAGCTAGATTTTGAACTTGAAACTTGAAACCTGAGAACTGAGGCCGGAAATTATGAACCTAAAAAACAAAACCGCGCTCATTACCGGCAGCGCGAAACGAGTGGGCAAA
>JANTHQ010000077.1 GCA_024762375.1 Anaerolineaceae bacterium | reverse complement strand
ATGGGCGGCTCGGCCTGGATGTTTGAATTGCCGCATTCGGTAATTTCGATGATTTTCTGCGGAAATTCATCGTGATAGTATTTGAACCGCAGCCCCCACGCATCATTCAAATGATTCTGTTCCTGCCCCGGCGGCGTTTGCCAGTAACAGTGAACCCCCAGCCAGTCTGCCTGCTCGATGGCGGGGCGGCAAATTTTTATCCATTCCAAATCTCGGTGGGGAATCGCCAGCCCCGGAAAACCGAATTGCGCCCATGGCGCACCCTTTTTCAACAGGGCATAAACCTCCAAAAACCAGCGGTTAAAATCCTGCGCGAAATGGTCTTCCTGCCCCCAGCCTTCATATCGTTTGTGATGGTTTGGCTCGTTGTGGATTTCAAATTTGCTGCAAAAAGGTTGCAACCGTTGCACAACCGGCAATTGCCGCGCGACAAATTCTTGCGGCGTGGGGTGTTTGCCCACCCCGAAACGGTCATCATATAACCGGGTGATGAATTCGATATCGGGATTTTCGGCTTTTATGCGCTGAAAAACTTCCGGGCGGGTTTGCCCCATCATCTTCAGCGTTTCAATGTTGGCATTGCGGATGAGTTGGTAATCCAGCTCGGCAAACGAAACATCGTTTCTGCCGTGCAAGCCAACGCGACAACTGCGGGTGCTCATTCGTGCCGTCCTTCGGGAGGTGTTGGGCAACTATGCCTGTGCGGGGGGGCGAACCGGCACGGTGACTTGGATTTCGGTGCCGGCGCCGGGAGCCGATGTTAGTTTGAGCGTGCCGCCGGCAAGTTCGGCGCGTTCTTTCATGTTTATCATGCCATAACTGCCGCGCCGTTCATAATCGTTGCGGATGTTGGCGGCGTCAAAACCCAGCCCGTCATCGAGCACGGTGACGGTCAATTGCCCATCACGTTCATTCAGCTTGATGAAAATGTTGTCGGCGTGGGCGTGTTTTAACGCATTGTTGACCGCTTCTTGCACAATGGCGAACAGTGCGCTTTCGGTTTGCCCCGCCAACCGCGAAATTTGTTTGCTGGGGGTGTGTGCGTGGATGTGCAAATGCAGATGGGCCTTTTCTTCTACCTGACGGCGCTCCACAAACGACTGCAGCGCAGCGACCAGCCCCTGTGTTTCCAGCACCAGCGGGCGCAATTCAAACAGCAGGGTGCGCATTTGATGGGTGGCTTTTTGAGTAATGCGCGCCATATTTTCCAGTTCGGCTTTTACCAGCGACGGATCTTTTTCCAGCGCTTTTTGACAAAACTCGATGCTCATTTCCAGCGCGGCAACCAGTTGGGTGGGGCCGTCGTGCAAATCTCGCTGCAACTGGCGGCTGACGCGCTCTTGCGCTTTGATGACGCGGTCTTTTTCTGCCAGCACGCTTTGGTGCAGACGCGCATTTTCAATAGCGATGGCGGCATAATTGGCGATGGATGATAGCAACAGTTGGTCTTGGTCGGTAAAAGGGCCTGTGCGTTTGTTGAAAACCTCAATCACACCGATGATTCGTTCGCGGGTTTTCAGTGGCACGCATAAAATCGAGCGGGTGAGAAAGCCGGTGTCTTCGTCAATTTTGCGGAAATGCCGCACATCTTCCTGTGCGTTATCCACCCGAATGGGAACGCCGGTTTCGGCGACTTCTCCGGCAATCCCCTCGCCTTTGGGGATGCGAAACGGTTTGATGTTGTCTGAAATTGCCCCCAGCGATGTTTGGAAAACCAAATCGCCGGACGGCTCGTCCACAAAAAGGATGGAGCCGTCGGTAACGTTGAGCGCGTCGCTGACGCGACGGAGCAACAATTCCAGCACTTCTTCCAATTGCAGGGTGGCAGACAGGTGCTGCCCAATTTCTTCTACCAGTGTCAAACCCTGCAGCCACGCTTGCGTGGTTTCATACAGCGAGGTCAGCTCGGCGAGTTGACGCCGTTTCTCGGTCATCGCTTCGGTGAGGCTGATGGCGTATGTTTCTAGCTTTTCACGGCTCCACTGATGGATGACGGTTTTCAGGTCTTGTTCAATTCCACTGTGCGTGGCTGTCATCGCGATTATCCTGCGTTTTCTGAATTTTCGGATTCAAGTTGGTCTAAAATTGCCAGCAATTCCTCTTCCGGGGCATGCTGCTGCACGGCTTGCCGCAGTGCGTTTGTGATGGCATGATATTTTTTCAACGTATGAGCCAGTTTCCGTTCGGATGCGACAACTTTGGCGAAATCTTTCCCCAAAACCAGCGTTTGATGAAAGTCATCCCGCAATCCCACATCGGATTCGGATGGTTCGGCAGCAGTGGCAATTTTGGGCAGTGTGACTGTAAAACAGCTGCCCTCGTTGAGCGCGCTGCGCACCGAAATTTCGCCATTGTGCAGTTGTACCCCGCGCTGGGCGATGGCCAGCCCCAGCCCCAGCCCGCCCACCGAGCGGGTGAGATGTTCTTCCACCTGATAAAATTTGTCGAAAATTTTGGCTTGTTCTTTTTGCGCGATACCGATGCCGGTGTCTTCCACTTCAATGGCGATATGGTCCGGGGTGTCGGCCACTCGCACGGTTACCGAGCCGCCCGGGTTGTTGAATGTGATGGCATTTTCCACAATGTGCCGAATGGCTTCTTGCAGAATGTTTCGGTTGCCGTTGATGGAAACGTTGTCGGCCGGAAATTCGGTTATCAGCCGGATTTCTTTTTCTTCGGCAGGGCGTCGGACGTTTTCCAGCACTGTTTTGATGGTGCTGATGATGTCGAAAGTTGTTGACCCCTGTGTGGTTTCGGACTGGTAGCGGATATCGGCAAATTCGATGAGTTCGTCGATGATGTCTTTTAACCGGTTGCTCGATTGTAAAATGGTATCAATTAAATGCCCCGCCAGCCCATCATCATTTTCCAGCGTTTCTTTTAAAACTTGCGAAAATCCCAGCACGGCTGCCAGCGGCGTGCGTAATTCATGTGCGGCAATGTTGATAAACTCGCTTTTTAAATTTTCCAGCCGTTTGCGTTCGGTCAAATCGTGGGCGCTCAGCAGCCAGCCGTGATATTTCCCCGCTGAAAGGGGGACGGCATTTACCAGCAAACTGCGCCACATCGTTTTGGTCAGCGGCAAATCAACTTCCACTTGCACGCTGTGATGGTCGTCGGCAGGTTGTTTCAGCGGGTCGAGCAGGTTGGCAAAGGGCAAAACATCTGCCAGCGGCACGCTACCGTCGGGGACGGGGCGTTCTACCAGCGACCAAAACGCGGGGTTGGCTTCTTGAATCGCGAGCCGGGCGTTCAGCACGGCAAGCCCGTCGGGGGTGGTGCTGAAAATTGCCTGCAATTTTTGGTTGCTGATTTGCAGGTTGACGCGCTTGGCCTTTTCGATAGCATACAGTTTTGCCAAATCTTCGCCGTATTTTTTTGCCTGTTCAAAAGCGGATTCAGGGTTAGCGGGTGTGTCCATAGGTATCGAGTTTCAGATTTTTGGTTCAAAGTTCAAGATTGTACACAATAAAATCGTAATGACGATTGATAATCTCTATTATACCAACATAACGGCAAAGATACCAGTATCAACCGAACGTAGTTTGTGCCAGCGCAATTGCGCCGAGCACGCCCGCCCGATTGCCGAGCGCCGGGGGAACAATGTAATGGTCGATATCGGTTAAAATTTCCGGGACGCTGATATAACCGTTTAACTGCTCGACGACTTTTTGCCGCACTGCCGGAAACAATTGCGATTGCGCCATCACGCCGCCGCCCAGAATGATGCGCTGTGGCGAAAGCATCAAAATGTGGTTCATCAACCCCAGTGATAGATAATGTGCCTCCAAATCCCACGCGGGGTGGTCGGCGGGGAGTGTTTCTCCGCGCTGCCCCCAGCGCTGTTCAATAGCAGGCCCGGCGGCTAGCCCTTCCAGACAATCGCCGTGAAAGGGGCATGTACCGGGAAAGGGGTCTTCTTCCCAATTGTGCGGAATGCGGATGTGCCCCATTTCGGGGTGCAGCAAACCGTGCATGGGTGTGCCGTTTGCCAGCCCGCCGCCGCCAAACCCGGTGCCGATGGTGAGGTAGATGAAGGTGTCGAGCCCTTGTGCCGCGCCCCAGCGACATTCCGCCAGTGCTGCGCCGTTCACATCGGTGTCGAATGCCACCGGTAACTTCAGCCCGGCAGAAATTTCGCCGGCAAGATTGACATTCGCCCAGCCCGGTTTGGGGGTGCTGGTAATGTATCCAAATGTGGGCGATGCCGGGTCGGGGTCAACCGGCCCGAATGACGCGATGCCGATGGCTGCGAGTGGCTCTGTGGCAGACACACGCCGGAAATACGCAATGGTGCGGGCGATGGTTTCGGCGGGGGTGGTGGTGGGGATGCGTTCGATAGCATGCAGGTCGGCGGGATTACTGCCCACCGCGCAAATAAATTTTGTGCCCCCTGCTTCGATGCCGCCGTATATTGCCATCGGTGTTCCCTCCTGTTCAAATTGCCCTCATATTTTATTCTAATTTATTTTGGCTTTATCGCCGAATCTGATATACTATTATTGTCCAACAAGCATAGTTGCATACGTGTTGGCGTGGTATGGAATGAGATATCGTGTGCATAAAAAGGATGTTTGATGAGTGAAAGTGTATTGCTAATTGACGATGATGTTGACTTGTGTAAAGTCATGTCATTGGCTCTATCAAAATTGGGGTTTGAAGTTGAATCTGCATACGATGCCATCGAAGGGTTGAAGAAAGCGTACGCCACCCGTCCGGACGTGGTCGTGCTCGATATTATGATGCCGGATATGGACGGCTGGCAGGCCTGCGAGCGGTTTCGAGAGATGACCGACATTCCCATCATCTTTTTGACCGCGCTGGGCAACCAGTCAGACATCGTCAAAGGGTTAAATTTGGGCGCCGATGATTATATCGTCAAACCCGTTACAGCGCAGGAATTGGGCGCGCGGGTGCGTGCTGTGCTCCGCCGCTCCAGCCGCGGAAACAATGGTGCATCGGGTGGAAATGCTGCCACGCCCATTTTGCGCTATGGTGACTTGACGGTTGATTTTGATAAATATGAAGTCAAAGTCGGAGACAAGCGTGTCGATTTGAGCCCGACTGAATTCAAATTGCTTTCTGTGCTGAGCCGCTACAAAGGGCGGGTTCTCCCCCACGAATTTTTGCTGACAGAAGTTTGGGGCCCCGACTATGTCGGCGAAATTGATTACCTGCGTTTGTATATCAGCTATTTGCGCCGAAAATTGGAAAAAGACCCGTCGCAACCCCGCTTAATCCACAACGAATGGGGCGTTGGTTATCGCTTCGGCGACTGATACCCCCTGCTATATTTCAATTCTAACTATTTTCTAATACAATTTCTCCGAAGTTCTAACCCTTTTCTATGTATCTTCACACAGCTTTTTCATAAACTTCTGTTAAAATTTTTGAGTATTGAGAATGGTCTCAATATTTGATGAACTGGCGTGTGGAATGACCAAAAACAAAATTGTGGTTGTATGCATTGATGACAGTGCTTTCAATGCTGATCTTAATAATGCATTATCTCCGTATGGATACGAATTAACCTTTGTTCAAGACACACGAACATTAATCCAGTCCGTGCGTGCTACCGAACCCCAAATGCTGTTGGCGTGTCTGGGCGAGAAAGATATCGATGTTCTGAATTATCTCACCGCACTCGATTTGCACGTGCCGGTGGTTTTGGTTTTGCCCGCCAACCACACATCAATTGACCGGTCGCTATTGCGCGTGGGGGTGGTAGATTACATTGAAACACCCGCCACCGCCGAGCGCATCGTCAGCACGGTGCATCGTGTTTTTAAACGAACTGCCAGTTCGGCGCAGCACCAGCATTTGGTCGGCGATTTGGAAAAAGCAAACCAAGCGCTGCAACGCCAATT
The DNA here is from genome assembly GCA_024762375.1 of Anaerolineaceae bacterium. Classification (GTDB taxonomy): domain Bacteria; phylum Chloroflexota; class Anaerolineae; order 4572-78; family 4572-78; genus JANTHQ01. The sequence continues at coordinate 1,672 of JANTHQ010000077.1, read as the reverse complement.
GCGAGATTTTGAAATGCTGCTGAAAGTTGCTCGTTCCATCGGCGCGTTGATGGACGGCGATGCCGTGCTCAACCGCATCACCGAGGCGGCGGTGTATATGACCGGCGCAGAAGAGGGCTATCTATTGCTGGTCGATGATTTGTCCGGAAAGTTGCTCCTTCGCGCAGCGCAAAACCTCGGCGAGCGGCAGTCGCGCAATTTTAACATTGACATCCACGACAGTATTGCCGGGCAAGTGGTGCAATCCGGAAAACCGGTGTTACTTGGCGGAGACGTGGCGCGTTCATTTAAAGTAAAAACAGGTTTGCTGGTAAAATCGCTGTTGAATGTGCCACTGATAGCCAATGGACGGGTTATCGGCGTGTTGGGGGTTGACAATCAGGCTTCTGCTCGCGAGTTTTTGCCCCATCATCTGCAGCAGTTAACCCATTTGGCGGGCATCGCTGCCACAACCATTACCAACGCTCGCCAATACAGCGAAACGCGCACCAAGTTGATGCGCCGCGTGCGTGAATTTGGACTGCTGCAGGCCCTGACTGGGCAACTGGGCATCATCACCAATTTTGAAATCGGCGTTCAATTGGCGCTGTCCATGCTATTAAAAGCCACCAATGCCGATGCGGGCGTGCTCCACTGGAAGCAGGGTACACGGCAAGAGCCGGTGACCATTTCGCAGGGTATTTTGGGTGATGATTTTGAATCGCAATTTGAAGACGACGGATCGGCGGCGAAATGGTGGTCGGTGGAGGTGATGCAGCAGGTTTTGGACACCGGGAAACCGGTGCTGCACAACCGGGCATCAGAACGATGGGGCGAACCTGGCGCTTGTTTGGCCATTCCGCTGCGTCATGGCAAACAGGTTGTCGGTGGTGTCATTTTGCGTTCTGCGGAAGAAGGTGTATTTTCTGCGGAAGATTTGCATTTTGTCACCAATATCGCCGATTATATGACGATTGCTCTAGAAGCGGCGATGCTCCGGCAGCGGGCTCAGTCCGACCGGAAACGGTTGCAATCGCTGTTGGATGTGGTAGACAACGGCGTTTTATTTTTCGACCGGAATTTGCGGCTGGTGATGCAGAATCGGGTGGCCAGTGATTTGGTGGGAAAATCGCTCACCGAGGCAGTGGGAACGCCCATCGAGGAATTGCTTCCGGCCAACAATGGCAGTCCACATCTGATGGTAAAATTGGCGCGGCAGGTTTTGCGCGAGCAGCGTCCGGTGGCGTTTTCAAAAAGTTTGGTGCGGCTGCATGGGCGGTCGGAACCGATTTTGGCAACCGGCCGGCTCATTCCGGATTTTCAGCAGGATGAAGCTGTTGGTGTGATTTGCACCGTGTGGGAAATTCCACCCCTGCAATCGAATGAACATTTGGAGCGAGAATTTGCGCAAATGGCATCTCACCTGTTCCGCACGCCGATAAGCATCATTCAATCATCCATCGATGTACTGCTGGAATCGGATTTGGATGAGGATGAGCGGGAGAACATGCTGCAAAGTATGCGTCAGCAGGGACAACGTTTGGTCGATACCGTTAACGAACTGTTAAAAATTCTGCGGCTCGAAACGGAAGGCGTGGCTGTGCAATATGCGCCGATTGCCGTTATCCCGATTGTCAATCGTGCCCTTACCCTGGTACAAGATGATAACCCGTACATCACATTTGAACGGTCA
>JANTHQ010000076.1 GCA_024762375.1 Anaerolineaceae bacterium | reverse complement strand
TGTGGCACTGGCTGAAAAAATGGCGATTTCAGCACAGCGGTACCCCGTTGAAAAAGCTCGCGGTAAAAACCTAAAATACACCGCATACGCCAAACCCGATTGAATTTCGTGTTGGCACTTGCCAAAATAGAACGTGCGTGCTAAAATACCTCCAGTAACCCGAACATTTGTTTCTTGAAATCGGAGGAATTATGGCAAACGCAAACAATGGCCGCGAAAAAGCACTGGAAGCCGCGCTGGGCGATGTAAAAAAACGATTCGGCGACGGGGCAATAATGAAACTGGGCGAAGCCCAGCATATGCAAGTGGAAACAGTTCCCACCGGGTGTCTTTCGCTCGATTTGGCACTGGGTGTCGGCGGACTACCGCGCGGACGCATCATCGAAGTGTACGGGCCCGAATCATCGGGCAAAACAACTCTTTGTCAGCACGCCATCGCCGAAGTTCAGAAAGTCGGCGGGATTGCTGCTTTCATTGATGTCGAGCACGCGCTCGACCCGGTTTATGCCGCCCGCTGCGGGGTTGACATCAACAATTTATATGTATCTCAGCCCGATACCGGCGAGCAAGCCCTCGAAATCACCGAGGCATTGGTTCGCTCAAACGCGGTTGACATCGTGGTTGTTGATAGTGTCGCCGCGCTGGTGCCCCGCGCTGAAATCGAAGGCGATATGGGCGACAGCCACATGGGTTTGCAAGCTCGATTGATGAGCCAAGCGCTGCGCAAACTTTCCGGAACCGTCAAACAGACCAACACCATTTTAATTTTCACCAATCAGTTGCGACAAAAAATCGGCGTAATGTTCGGCAACCCGGAAACGACCACCGGCGGCATGGCGCTCCGTTTTTATGCGTCTGTCCGGCTCGATATCCGGCGCATTCAATCCATTAAAGACGGCGGTGACATCGTTGGTAACCGCGTGAAAGTGACCGTCAAAAAGAATAAAGTTGCGCCGCCGTTCCGTGTCGCAGAGTTTGACATTATGTATAATCAGGGTATTTCTCGCACCGGCGATATTCTCGATTTGGGTGTCGAAACCGGGATTATCACCAAACGCGGGGCATTTTACAGTTACGATGATTTACGACTGGCCCAAGGGCGCGAAAACGCCAAAGGTTTCTTGTCGGGCAACCAGGAAATTCTACTGGAAATTGAAAACAAAATTCGTGCGGCAAAAGGGCTACCCGCTCTGACCCCCGTCAAAGAGCACGCCGGAGAAACTTCCGCCCCCGCCCCAGCAGCATCGAAAAAATCGCCCAAAAGTGCCGCCACAGCCGCCGCAAAAGCGAAAGCCCCGGTCGCAGTCGCGAAAGCGATGCCTTAAACGCAACGCATTTGAGCCCATCCTGTGGCGATGGGCTCAAATGCTGCCATTTTATTTGCTTCCTTCGCTTAAAACTGATATAATCCCGATTTGTGTCACCTGATGGCAGAATTCGGTCAAACAGGTTGAACCATTAAAATTCACATAGGTAAGGTTTGAAGTATGAGCGAAGAAACAATCGTCCAAAACGAAGTAGCGCCCGAAAGCGGCGCACAGGAAGTATCCGTCACTGAAAAAGGTGACACGGTAGAACAGACAACAGCGGAAACCCCCCAAAAGTCTCCCAAAAAATCAAAAGCCAAATATTACATCCCCTTAAAACCCGGCCAAGAATTAACCGGAAAAGTTAAAACCATCGCTGATTTTGGCGCATTTATTGATTTGAACATGGCAATTGACGGGCTGGTTCACATTTCAGAACTGGCACGTCGTCGTGTGCAGAACGTCAAAGATGTATTATCCGAAGGTCAAGAAGTGACCGTTTGGGTTAAATCTGTCGACACCGAACGCGGCCGCATCGGTTTGACCATGATTAAACCGGTTGAACGCCGCTATAGTGACATTTCTGAAGGGGATGTGCTGGAAGGCGAAGTAAAACGTATTGAAGGGTTTGGCGTGTTTGTTGACATTGGTTTGGAACGCGAAGGGCTAGTGCATGTCAGCCAACTTTCGCACGAATATGTCAAAGCCGCCAGCGATGTCGTCTCGGTGGGAGACAAGGTGCAGGTAAAAGTGCTGAAAATCGACCCGCGTAAAAAACAGGTCAACCTGTCCATCAAAGCGTTGCAAGAAGCCCCCGCATCTGACCAAGGTCAACCAGAAGAAACAGAAACTTATGAAGTTTTTGAAGATGAAGAACCCATGCCGACTGCATTTGGCGCCGCATTTGCCAAAATCGGCACACCGGTAAAGCGCGTAAAACAACGTCGCCACCGCCGTCGCCGGACTACTCGTCAGATGGATGACGTGATTGCCCGCACCCTAAAAAGCAGCGAAAAGCGGAAATAGAACACATTTCGCTCAACCGATGCCTAAAACAAAGAGTCGCCAAATGGCGGCTCTTTTTGGTTACCGGATTCCCGCGCAAAAATTCAAAAGCGGAACTTCATGCAAAAATTTGAACCAACACCGTCAGCGAAATTAAACTCACCACCGTCGAGACCATCACTGCACTGCTGACAAATTGTGCGTCGCTGCCGAATTCCTCTGCCAACGCGATTGAGATGACCGCCGTCGGCATGCTCGTCTGGATGATGGATACTTGCGCCGTTAAATCGTGTAACAGCATCAAATGCACCAACACCACCCCGACCAACGGCGTTGCCACAAGTTTGATGCCACTCGACAGTGCCACCAATTGCAGTTGCCGCCCAAATTCTACCCGCGACAGTTGCGCCCCCAGCAAAATCAGCATCACCGGCACAGCCGCGCCGCCGAGCAACAAAAAAGACCGCTCTAACGGTGGCGGCACGGTCAGCACCCCAAAGTTTGCCAGCAGCCCGGCAGCCAATGCGTATGGCAACGGCACTTTTAACACATTTGTCAATGATTTCCACGCCGACGCGGAGCCGCGTGACGCGAGAAACACGCCCAGCGTGTTCGCCACAATCGATGTGCCGGTATAAATGATGGCCGCACGTCCCAGCCCGGCATCACCAAACGCGAAACTGATGAATGGCAGCCCAAAATTACCGGCATTGATGAGTGTGCTCGACAAGGTGAACGCGCTGGATGTTTTTTGGTCGAGCCGCAAACTGCGGGCCAACAGCGCGCTCAGTCCGGCCAGCGTGAACATAATCGCGATGGTAAACGCCAATAACTGCCACAATTCTTGTGCAGCCAATGTCGAACGGCTAACGCTGCTGAATACCAACGCCGGACTGGCGAGATACACCACCAGCCGCGATAAACTTCTTGTGTGCAAATTAAACCGCCGGTTGAGCAGAAAGCCCAAGCCGGCAATTAACGTGATGGGAAACAGAACGTTATAAAATGTGTTCCACATAGTCAGTTTGACTCAAGAATGGATGGTGAATGGTGCGGCTCAATTTAAATTGAATGTCTCAAGTTCATCATCGTCCATATCAAATTCGTCATCATCCCACGCCAACAAATCGTCATCAGATGCATCTTCCCCAAAATCGAACATCAATGCGCCGGATTGAAACATCGTCAACTCGTCGAGCGCGTCTTGCGCTTCCATTTTAACCGTTTCATCATCTCCCGATTCAATCAGCGTGTGCAGCATTTCTTCGGCTTGCTTGCCGCCAATTTGCCCCAACGCCCATATCGCATTGAATTGCACTTCCGGGTCCGATTCTTCTTGGATAAGGCGAATGAGCCGCCCCACTGCCGATTTCAGCGACAGTTCGCCGCATGCGCGTGCCGCTTCGTAGCGTACAGCCGGGCTATTGCTATCCAATTCGCTGATGATGATATTTTCCCATTTTGGATTAAAACTGCGCCCCATGGCGAAAATCGCGCTAATGCGCATCGGTTCCTGCTCGTGGTAATATGCTGATTCGATAATGGTTTCGATGCCCTCCCGGCTGGAAAAGGCGATGGATTCCACAGCACGGCGCACAACTTCCACATCTTCCTGTGCCCGCCGAATGGTTTCCAGCAGAGCCTGCTCTACCAATTCCTGGATTTCCGCAGCCAGTTCTTCAATTTCACCGAGGTACACATATTGCCCGAGTGCGGTGGCAGCAGCAGCACGCACCGCCGGCGTTTTGCCTTGTTTCAGCAGATACAAAAAGGGCTGCACCAGTTGCGGCGATGCGTTTTCCCACAGGCCTTTGATGGCCCATGTTTGCACATCAGCATCGGCATCGCCCAGTGCCATGATGAACACGGAATCGAAATTGACTTCAAAACTATCTTCGGTGATTTCTACCAGACGCTCAATGACTTTTCGCCGCCGCGCCGGCGAGAGTGTTGGCCATGTTTGCTCGAATTTTACGGCATTGTCTGCCGTTAAATGGGATAGATTATATAATGGGGCAATGCGGACGGTTTCCGCTTCATTTTGTAGATGTTTTAAAACTGCGGCAAAGGTATCGTCTGCCATTTTTAACTCCTATACTATGGCCAGAAAAAGGTGCGTGTTTCGCTGGGAAGGCTCATCGGTTCGCCCACTTTTTCGCCGTTTTCATTTTGAGTAACTTTTTCGACAAAAACATACCATTCATACACCCGCCCCGTGCCTTGGTCGGCTTTGCCGTAATACTGTTCGCGCGGAATTTGCCACGAGGTGTCTTTGGTATTTGTACCACCAAACGCGCGCTCGCCGTTTTCAAGCCAGTTCATCCGCACGGCATACCATTCGTCTTCTGCCAATTCGCCCGCCGGTTCCCACTGTAAAATAATGGACTGTCCGCCGGTAAACTGCACGCCATCTTCCGGGGCAACGATGGTTATCGGGCCGAAACGCGGCGTGGGGGTGGCTGTCGGGGTGGGCGTGCTGGTCGGCAAGTTGGGACGCGTCGGTTCGGGTGTGGGTGTTTCGGTGGGTGTCTCGGTTGGCGTCGCGGTGAAAGTGGCGGTTGGGGTGGGTGACGGCGTCGCGGTGGGCGTGGGGGTATTTGTGGCCGTGGGAACGAGTGTCGGGGTGAATGTGGCGGTCGGTGTGGGTGTGGCCGTCGGCGGGTTGATGAGCTCCGCCACCTGTTTCGATTGTTGTTTCAGTGCGGGCGCGATTGCCAGCGCCCCGCCAACAATGGCAATTGCCACCACTGCCCATAAGATTATCGGCAGGTATGGAAACGGTTGCGGCTCTAAATTGGCGCCGCACACCGGGCACACCTGCAAATGGTCGGGAACAGCGGCACGGCAGTTTTTGCAATGAATGGTGCGGGGTGGTTGTTGGTCGGTCATGGTATTTTCAGATTGGGTTATCGGAATACGCCGGAGACATCCACCGGCGACGTGACGTCATAATAGCTGATTACCAGCATCAATGCAAGCAACAGCACCAGCCCGATGAAATGGATTGCCCCTTCTTTTTCCGGCGGAACCCGTTTGCCGCGAATGGCTTCGATGATGATGAACAGAATACGCCCGCCATCGAGCGCGGGGATGGGCAGCAGGTTGGTCACGCCGAGCGCGGTGCTCAATATCGCCATGACAAACAGGATGGGATAGACCACGTTTGACCGCTGCGCCGCTTTGACTGCCGAATCGGTAATCTGGTAAATGCCCGCCGGGCCCACCGGTCGGGCAACTTCGGCGGGGATGGCTTTTCGCAACACTTCTATCGGCACGGTAAATGTTTGAATGATGATGCCGCCGGTTGCGGAAATGCCGCTGATGAATGCTTGCCCCAACGGCATCCGGGTGATGCGTTCTTCGGTAATGGTGGCGCTGGCGCTGATGCCCAGCGCGGGCACATCTTGCGGCGTATCGAGCGTGACGCTGGTGGTATCCACATCCACCGTCACCGATTGCGGTTTAACATCGAGTGTCAATGGTTGACCATCACGCTCAATGGTGAGTTTGACGGCTTCGGGATGGGTATCCAAAAAGGCGTTCAGTTGTTCCGGCAGCGCCAAAATGATGTCGTTGGCAAACAGCAGAATATCACCCGGCTGCAATCCGGCTTTTGCCGCGGGCGAATCCGGCTCGACCGATTCGACTTTCAGTTGGGTATAGCGGGTAAAAATGCCAATGCCCATCGAGCCTTCGCCGGGTGGCGGGTTTTTGCGCGGGATGAGTGAGGTTGTCACGATTTCTCCGTCGCGCAAAAGTGTCAGAGTGACGGTTTCCCCGCGATGGGCGCGCGTGTATTTCACCAAATCTTCCGACGATTCGATGGTTTGGTCATCGGCTTTGAGCACGATATCATTCGGTTGAATGCCCGCTTGCGCTGCGGGAGAGTTGGGCGCAACATCGGTGATATATGTGGGGCCGACCGGCTCCGGTTGTCCGGTGGCAAACATAATGGTGAACACAATCACCGCGGTGATGAGATTCATCGCCGCACCGGCTACCAACACCACAAAACGAACTTTTTTGCTTTTGCTGGCAAAACTGCCGGGCGCGCTGGGGTCTTCTTCGCCCAGCATTTTCACAAACCCGCCGAAAGGAATCCAGTTGAGGGTGTACTCGGTGGGTTTTTCCAGACTTTCCACAATGGTGGTGATTTTCCCTTCCAAATCGTCTTTTTCCGGGTCAAACACCTCAATTTTGGTGACTTCTATTTTGCCGTCATCGCGCGGCGAGGTTTCTACCGACACCACGCTGCCCACCTGCAACTTTTTCGGCACTTTGGTTTTGCGCCCGATGATATATTCGTGCCCATCGAGCGTGATTTTTCCTTCATCCTGCCACAATTTGACGGCGCGCGGCGGGTAACCGATGCCAAATTCTTCAACGATAATCCCCGCTTTTTTGGCGGTGACAAAATGCCCAAGTTCGTGAACGAAAATGAGCAGACTCAATATCAAAACAAAAACAATAACTGTTGCCATCTGCAACCTCTAATCTATTTTTCTGGGGAAATTATAGCCTGCGGGGGAGCAATTAGCAATTATATTGGAGATTGGTGTCGCGGGATAGAGATAGGGATAGAGATGCAACTTTGCAACTTTGCAACTTTGCCACCCTGCTACCTTTCCCGCACAATTTTTGTGCCGCCACCGACACCACTGCGCAGGGTTTTTTGAACGCCGGGTAACGCCCGCACCAACGATTCGACCGTGTCGGCGTGGGGACGCTCGCAAATCAGGTGGACATTCGGACCCGCGTCAATGGTGAAGTACACGGGGATGCCCTCGGCGCGCCATTGCCGCACGGCGTGAATGACTGCCAGCGTGGCGGGCTGCCAGTAAAATAGCGGCGGGTGGCTGGTCATCATCACACTGTGCATCATCACCGCATCTTCTTCCATAACTTCGCCCAGCGCGGGCAAATCCTTGTCGAGCACTGCCTGTTTCGCGGCGTAAAAGCGATCATCCGAGGTTGCCACACGCGATGTTTGCAGCACGCTGGTATCGGCGAGGGCGTGTCCGCCGGTGGAACCGACCGTTTTGTGTTCCGCGCTGACGATGGCGACGATGTCCACCAAATCCCAGTGGTTGGCGGGGGCGATGCTTTCCCCATAAGAGGTTTCATGTACGCCGCCGGCGAGCCACTCCACAAATCCGGGCGGCACCGAGCGACACGCCGAACCCGAACCGAGCCGTGCCAACGCCGACAATTCCGCTTCTGACAGCGAGAGTCCCGCCGCGGCAGCCCCCGCCACTGCCAGCGCCGAAAATGCCGCCGCGCTGGAGGCAATGCCCGCCCCCGCCGGAAAATTGCTTTCCGTGGCAAT
>JANTHQ010000075.1 GCA_024762375.1 Anaerolineaceae bacterium | reverse complement strand
TGGCATAATTTTGCATACGGCATCGCTACCACCTTTTTGTTTGTGGCGGGTATTTCGTTGACACTGAGTTACCACCGGGCACTGGCAAAAACGGGCAACCCGCATCAATTTTGGAAATTCTTCAAACGCGGTTTGCGTATTTTCGGTTGGGGAATGCTCATCACGCTGGTCACATTTTTCGCCATTGGCGATGGGTTTGTGGTGTTCGGCATTTTGCACGTCATCGGCGCATCCATCATCATCGGCTATTTTTTTGTGCGCTACAAATGGATCAGCCTGTTTGCAGGATTGCTATTTATTGTGCTGGGATACGCGTTTGGCGGTATCATCATCAATTCGCCGTGGCTGTTGTGGGCAGGTGTGCTGCAAGCGGGACGCTATATGGTCGATTATTACCCTGTGTTCCCATGGACGGGGGTGACGCTGTTGGGTATTTTTGCGGGACACGTCTTTTTCCCCAATGGCGAGCCGCACTTTTCGTTGCCCGACTGGTCGCACACGTTACCGGTGCGCTCGCTGGTATATCTGGGCAAACACTCGCTGACCATTTATCTGCTCCACCAGCCGATTTTGTTCGGAATTCTATTTGCGCTCGGTATCGCCACGCTGGCATAGGATAGCTCACCCGCATTATTGCCAACCCAATTTGAGTTTGGTATACTGTTGCCATTGCAAACTTGGCAGGATGCTGTGAATTTGATTGACTCACATTGCCATTTGGATTTGGCTCAATTTGATGAAGACCGGGACGCGGTCATTCAACGTGCGGCACAAGCCGGTGTGAATCGGGTCATCAACCCCAGCACCGATTTGCCGAGCAGCAAACGGGCCGTAGCCCAAGCCGACCGTTATGAAGGTATTTTCGCCGCGGTGGGTGTGCATCCATACGATGCCTTACAGGTAACGGACGACTCGCTGGCGCAAATGGCGAAATTTGCCGAGCATGCCAAAGTGGTTGCCATCGGCGAAATTGGTTTGGATTTTTACCGCGACCGCGCCCCCAAATCGGCGCAATTTACCGCGTTTGAACGCCAATTGCAGTTGGCACAATCGTTGGGATTGCCGGTTATCATCCACCAGCGCGATGCCGCCGTCGACACAATGGCAATTTTGCGAACGTGGGTAGCCGGTGGCTCGGCTACCGGAGCAGTGCTGCACGCCTTCAGCGGCGATGTGGCGATGGCAGAAGAAGCCGTTTCGCTGGGATTTTACTTGGGCATCGGTGGGCCATTGACATTCAAAAATGCGCGTTTTCTGCCGGAAGTGGTGACACACGTGCCGCCCGAAAATCTGCTGGTCGAAACCGATGCGCCATTTTTGTCGCCGCATCCGTTTCGGGGAAAACGAAATGAACCGGCACGGGTGGTGTTGGTCGTCCATAAATTGGCAGAATTGCTGGCAACCGATGGCGAATCTTTGGCGCAGCGGTTGACGGAAAACACAGAAAAGCTTTTCGCGAAAATAAAAACCGCGAACCACAATAATTGAAGAGGTACAGTTAAACGATGATTATCACGGCAGGGATACACGATCTGGTGGCGGAAGATTTGCACCGTGTTGAAGCGAAAATGCGCCAGTTTGTTGGGGACAGTAATGAAACCCTCGCCGAGGCGATAGACTATCTGGTTGATGCGGGCGGCAAACGTCTGCGCCCCATTGTGGTGTTGCTGGCTACCCGTTTTCAACCCACCGATGCGGAAAAAGCGGCTTCGCTGGCGGCGGCTGTTGAAATGCTGCACACCGCCACGCTGGTACACGATGACCTGATTGATAACGCGCTCTTTCGCCGGGGCAGCCCCACACTGAACGCCAAATGGTCGCCCGGCGCGACGATTCTCACCGGCGATTATATGTTCTCTCGCTCGGCCAGTCTCGCCGCAGAAACCGAGTCCGTCCGCATTGTAAAAGTATTTGCCACCACCCTGATGACCATCGTCAACGGCGAATTGCAGCAACTTTTTAACAATGGACACGATGCCGCCCCGCCAACACTGGAAGAATATCATCAGCGCATTTTTGCCAAAACGGCATCACTTTTTGCCGCCAGCGCTAAAATGGGCGGTATTTTGGCAAAATTACCCGAAGCACGCATCCAAACCCTGTACGATTACGGTTATCATTTGGGGATGGCATTTCAAGTTATGGATGATATTCTCGATTTTCAGGGTGACGAAGCGCGGCTGGGTAAACCTGTCGCCAACGATTTGCGGCAAGGCATCATAACCCTGCCGGTGCTCCATTTTCTCGAAAATCATCCCGACCATCCCATTATAATGAAGGCCGCCGCGCGCCTGCATCCCACCGAAGACGAAATCCGTGCGGTGGTTGCAGAAATTCGCGAATCCGGCAGTTTGCAGCGTGCGCTCGACGAGGCCCGTCGTTTTGCGATGCAGGCGAAAAAAGCCCTGCAATCCCTGCCCGACAATCAATATCGGCAGGCATTGGCGTATATCGCCGATTATGCGGTGGCGCGCGATATTTAACCAAATGGAGACAGAAGCAGGGAGCAGGGAGTAGCAACAGTTCGTTGCGGTTACTTCTTGCTCCCTGCTTCTTGTGCCATACTTCTTAACTATGACCATCTCAATTGTGATTGTCAACTGGAACGTGAGAGACCTGCTGCGCGATTGCCTGCAATCGGTATTCGCCAGCGAAATTGACGTGCCCCCGGAAGTCATTGTGGTGGATAACGCTTCGGCGGATGACAGTGCGGCAATGGTGCGCGCCGAATTCCCGCAGGTGACGCTCATCGCCAGCGACGAAAATCTCGGGTTCGCGCGCGGCAGCAATCTGGGCGCGAGCCACGCTACCGGCGACTTCATTTTCCTGCTCAACCCCGACACCCGCCTTTATCCCGATACCCTGCATCGTTTGCGCGATTATCTGCAGGCGCATCCGGCGGTCGGCGTGGTTGCCCCGCAACTGCTGTGGGCAGACGGCAGCATCCAGTCATCCCGCCGCCGGTTTCCGAGCCTGTCCACCATGTTGTGGGAAAGCACGCTGTTGGAACAATGGTTTCCGCACAATCACGCTGCCGCTCGCTACCGTTTTGACGATATTCCCCCCACCGAACCGCTGGCAGTGGATTGGGCGGTCGGTGCAGCGCTCTTTCTCCGCCGCGACGTTTGGGCGCAGGTCGGCGGGCTGGATGGATCGTTTTTTATGTATTTTGAAGAAACAGATTGGTGTCGGCGGGTGGCAGATGCCGGATGGGAGATTCACTACCTGCCCGCGGCGAAAGTGGTGCATTTTGAAGGGCAATCGAGCGGGCAAGTGGTTGCCGCACGGATGGCGCGTTTTCAGCGCAGCAAAATTCGGTATGCCGAAAAATGGTTCGGGGTGAAAAAAGCGCGCGCCATCCGCCAATTTTTGCGGCTGACCACCGCCATCCAATGGGCAACCGAAGCCGCCAAATGGCTACTCGGACACAAACGCCCCCTCCGCCGCGAACGAATGTCGGCGTATGCCAATTTATTGAAAACACTGTGACGGAAAAGATGACTCGTGTAACGTTTCTCACCGGAGAATACCCGCCGATGCAGGGTGGCATCGCCGATTATACCGCGCGGCTGGCGACACATCTGCGTCCGCTGGGTGTTGAACCGGCGGTGCTCATCAGCCGCAAATACCCCACCGATGCGTCTGTTGACATGCCGGTATTTCCGGCACTATCCGGTTGGGGCTGGCGCAGTTGGCACGAAATTTCCCGCTTTTTGGCGGCACATCCCGCCGATGTGCTGCACATTCAATATCAGGCGGCGGCATTCGACCTGAAAGGCTGGGTCAATTGGCTGCCATGGTATCTCCACCGCCGGTCATCTCGCCCCAAAATTGTTACCACTTTTCACGATTTGCGGATACCATACCTTTTCCCCAAAGCGGGAAAATTGCGTCATCGGGCAGTGCTGGCGCTGGCGCAGCACAGCGACGCCGTCATCTGCACCAACGCCGAAGACGCCGCCACCCTGCGGGCAGAACCATGGGACACGCCGGTGTTCGAAATCCCGCTGGGCAATAATGTCCCCGTCGCCCCGCCCGCCGATTTCGACCGTTCGGCGTGGCGGGCAAAACTGGGCGTAAATCCGGATTCGCTGGTGTTGGCATATTTCGGGTTTTTGAACGAAAGCAAAGGGGGCGAAGACCTGATTGCTGTGCTGGATACACTGGTTCGGCAAAATGTGGACGCCCGTTTGCTGATGATTGGCGGCGATGTGGGCGACAGCGACCCCACCAATGCCGAATATGCCCGCCGCGTGCGGCAAGCGATTGCCGATCGGGGGTTGGCAGAGCGCATCATCACCACCGGATTTGTGCCGCTCGCCGAAATTTCGGCGCACCTGCTGTCGGCAGATGTGGCGGTGATGCCATATCGCGACGGTGTTTCATTTCGGCGGACAACCCTGCTGGCGGTGCTGGCGCACGGACTGCCGGTGGTCAGCACCGAACCGCGATTTCCGCTGCCGCAAATTGTGGCGGGCGAAAACATGCTGCTCGCGCCGGTGGGCGATGTGCCTGCGCTGGCAGATGCCGTGTTGCGGCTGGCAAAAAGTTCTGCGCTGCGGGTGCGGCTGTCGGCGGGGGCAAAATCGCTGGCAGACCGGTTCGGTTGGACGGAGATTGCCCGCCAAATGATGGATGTTTATCGGGTTTGAACGGAAAAATGCCGGGTGAGATTCATTTTTCGGAAAAACAATGGGCGGGGTTGCTGACAGGCATATTTTTGATATTGGCTGTGATGTATGGTGTAGCCATCCCCATTTTTGAGGCATCTGACGAAATCTGGCACTATCCGTATGTAAAACAATTGGCCGATGGTCGCGGTTTGCCCATTGCCGGACAGGATGTATTGCCGCGTCAAGAGGCGACACAGGGCCCGGTATATTATTTTCTGGCGGCGGCGGCAACATTTTGGATAAACAGTGATGATTTGCCGCAGCGGCTCGAAAAAAACCCGCACTGGCTCGACACCAGCCCGCGCGTGACCATAAACGATAACCAGAATATGGTGGTTCACGCCCCCGATGAGCGATTTCCGTTTTCCGGTACAGCACAAGCCGTACATATTGCCCGGCTGGTTTCGGCGGTGATGGGCGCTTTGGCGGTGTGGAGCACCGTTCGCATTGCCGCAATGTTGTTTCCCCGCGAGGCATGGTTACCGCCCATCGCCGGTGTGCTGATTGCTTTTAACCCCCAATTCATTCGCACCAGCGCCACGGTCAGCAACGATTCAACGGTTGTTGCGATTGTCGCTTTATCGGTGTGGCTGGCATTGAAATGGAGTCAACCGCTACCGGGGCGAAAAGCATCTTTGGCGCTCGGTATTATTTCCGGATTGGCCGTGCTATCCAAATTAAACGGGATTATCGCAGTGGTGTTGGTTTCGGCGGTGGTGATATTGCGTTTTTGGCAAACGCCCGTTGCCGCGCGAAATTTCCGCAATTTGTTGCGGGCAATTGGTTGGATTGTTTCAATGTCGGCGATGGTGTCGGGATGGTGGTTTTTTCGGAACTATTTGCTTTACGGCGAATGGACGGCAACTGAGACTCATCTCAATTTGGCCGGGCGCGGCTATCTGAGCACGCGGGAAATCATTTTACTGCTGCCGGAAGTCATTCGGACATTTTGGGCATCGTTCGGCTGGGGGCAAATTCGTCCCCCCGATTGGGTTTACAATTTTTACAACGCATTGCTTTTTGCGGCGATAGCGGGACTGGCTGTCGTTTTATGGCAGATAATCCGGCAACGAGATTGGTCTCGACTGCAGTGGGTGGCATTTTTGGGTGGTTGGGCAGCGATGATTGCTGCGCTTTTTGCGCGCTGGATTTCGCTGGTGGGGAGTGTGTCGCATGCACGGTTGATGTTCACGGCGCTACCGGCGGTAGCAATTTTGGGCGGGCTCGGCGTGGGTGTATGGTTTCCCCGCCCGCAGTGGCGACGTTTGGTGCTTACCATGCTGGCAACTGCACTGCTGTCGATTGCCGTTGGTAGTTTATGGCAAGTTGTGCTGCCGGCATACACCCCGACGGTACTGCGAGAAACTGATACTGCGCTGAACACATTGCCATCGTTAGGGTGGCGTTATGGAGACACCATACAGTTACTGACGGCAGATACGTCGCCAAGTGTAGCCCGCCCCGGCGATACTGTGTCGGTGACACTTTTTTGGCGCGCGATAGCCACCCCGGCTCACAATTACAGTGAATTTGTGCGCGTCGTTGGCAAGGATGAGCGGGTGATTGCCGGGCGTAATACATTTCCGGGGTTGGGGTTGCTGCCAACGCGCTATTGGCGCATCGGGCAAGTGGTGCAGGATGTTTTACCATTTCGATTGCCTTCAGATGTGACAGACGTGCCTCAGGTCGCTGATGTGCGCGTGGGATTGTTCGATTTTTACAGCGCAGATCGCGCCGGGATACCGGTTGTTTCGCAGGATGGAAAGCCGGTGCTGCCGGTGGTGGCGCGGATAAAAATCGTGCCCACCGAATGGCCGACGGTATCGCCACAAGTTCCCCGCTCTGCGCAATTTGCCGATGGTATCCGGTTGATTGGGTACGATTGGGTGTGCGCCAATTCCTGCCAATTGATTCTGTACTGGCAATCCGATGCCCGCCCGAGTGCGGCGTACACAGTTTTCATTCAATACTGGGTGGACGAACGGATGCAAGCGGGATTCGATGCGCCCCCGCGTAGCGGCAAATATCCCACCGATTGGTGGGACGCCGGTGAGACCATCATTGACCGGCACGACCTGCCACTGATTTCCGGCGGAGAACTGCGAGTGGGGTTGTACCGGCTCGACACGGGTGCGCGGCTGCCCATTTTGAGGGCGGATGCCCAAACCTTCGATAATGCATATATCATTCCGATGAAATGAAAATGACACAGCGACAAGTTTTCGCCAACCGAATACGGCATCACTGGAAATTGCTGGTGGTTCTGCTGGTTTATTTGCTTTTGAGCGGCGGATACAATGCCGCCTCGCCGATTTTTGAGCCGCCGGATGAATCCACCCATTTTCGGTATGTGAAATATTTGCTGGACCACCGGCAGTTACCGGCGGTGATTGACGGTCCCAATCGTGATGAATTGTGGGGGTTGCACCAGCCGCCCCTCTATTTTATGCTGTCCGCTGCCATCGCTGCGCCATTGGAGAGGGTTGCCCCCGATGATTTTCTGGCGCGCAATCCGCACGTCAATTTGGGATATGCCACCGCAGTCGGCAACAAAAATGTTTTCATCCACACCCCCGTCGAATCATTCCCGTGGCATGGATTCCCGCTGACCATCCGGCTTTTGCGATTGCTGTCCACCTTTTTCGGCGCGCTGACGCTGGTTGTGGTTTACCGCATCGGTTTAGATTTGTTTGACGGGCGGCAATCGCTGGCACTGCTTGCCCCTGCACTGATGACACTTCATCCGGAGTTTGTGTTCATCACATCTGCCATTCACAACGAACCGCTGAACATTTTTTTGCTGTCAGTCGGTGTGTGGGGCGGATTGCGGCTCATTCGGCACGGGGCATCGCTGAAATTGGCGGTACTGATGGGGGTAGTCGGCGGGGCCATCATCATCACCAAAATGACGGGGCTGGTCTTTCTGCTGCTGGTACCGCTTGCCATGCTGATTGCCGCGCTGCGCGGTCATTCTGCGAAAAAACTGTGGGGGTTCGGGGTGATGGTGGCAGCGCT
>JANTHQ010000074.1 GCA_024762375.1 Anaerolineaceae bacterium | reverse complement strand
CTCGATTTTTTCGCAGCCACAGCACGCCGCCGGGCAGACTGCCGATATACACCACTGCCTGTTTGATGAGCGACAGCGCGAATGCCAGCGTTTGCGGCACGCCGACCAACCCGTAAAAATAGACATACAGCAGCGAGCCCGTGCCCAGCCCGCCGATGCTGATGGGCACAATCAGCAACACGGCGATAATCGGGTTGAATAGAAAAATGTACAGCGGCGGGATATTGCCGTGCAATCCGGCAACAATGCTCAAATCGACCAGCCCGGTCAGCACCACCGTGCCGACCCCCACCGCGAACGCCGTCAGCAGCGCGGCATATTCGTGCCGGTATGCGCCAAACGCATCGGACAACCGCTCATACAGCGGCGCGAAAATTTTCAGCACGGGCAAGCCGAACAATTTACCGATGAGCCGTCGCAACCGGCGGCTGAGCATCACCAAAAATGTACCGGCGATAATGACCATCCCGCTGATTGCCAGCCATTCCACCTGCGTCAAATTGTCCACCAGCGATTCATCTGCTGCAAGCAAATTTGCCCCCAACCCGTTGCGAACCAGATACACCGCCGAAAACGCCGCCACCACCGCGGTGAACATAAACGCCATCAACCCGATGATGCGGTCAACCACCACCGAAACCGCCGCGTCGGCATTGTGTTCGGTGTGTTTTGCCACCCCGAACCCGCGCATCACATCGCCGCCGACATTGGCGGGTAGAAAGTTATTGAAAAAGAACCCGACAAACGTATAATTGACCAGCGATTTCAGCGGCACGGGCACGCCCTGCGCCCGCAGCAGAATGAACCATTTCAGCGCATTGGTAAAAATTGCCAAAACGAAAAACGCCACAGCCAATATCAGATACCAGTAATTGGCGGTGGTCAGTGTATCGAGCAGCAGCGCGCGGTCGGCGGGGTCAGACAGAAATCGGTACAGCAGATAGCCCATCAGCCCCACGCTGATGATGATTTTCAGCAGGGTTATCAGTTTGTCTTTCATCACTCTTTTTTGGCGGGCAAATGTGGCGAGGTGATGTTGATGCCTTTGGCGTCAACCGGGCGTTTGACCTCTTTGGTTGTCCATGCGATATCCCAAACCACGTGTGTTTTCTTTTGCACGCGATAGTCGTACCAGCCCAGAAAACGCGAGTAAAATTCAATCACCGCCAGCGCGAACAGTGTCCACACCAGCCGCACTGCGCCCCATACCTCTTCCAGCGCCAATTTAACCACTTTACTCGAGTCGAGACTGGAAACTTTATAGCCGTATTTTTCTTTCAGATACAGATGCCCGGCGTGGTTGCGGCGGCGCTGTTTGATGAAATCGCTCACCGTTTCCGGCCCCATATTGAAAACAACTGCATCGGGGGCGTACCGCACCTGCAACCCCCGCCGAATGACCAGCGCTTCCACAAAGGCTTCGTCCATCGCCACATCGGGTGGAATGGCGTCGAACACTTTGCGGAAGGCGATGAGTTCGCCCAAACGGGGAATTTCCAGACAGAGTTGGTGCTCCAATTTCAACCGCAAATGCGACAGAAAACCAACCACATGGTCGGGGGTGTTGACGGGCACTTTGTGCGCGCCGGTCATGCCCACAGCCGGGTCGGCGAACATGCGCACCATATTTTCGATGGCATCTTCGTGCGGCACGGTGTCGCCGCTTTCCAGCACGCAGACATCTTCGGTGGCATGCGCCAGAAATATGTTGATGGCGCTGGTTTTGCCTTCGCGTTTTTCCTGCACAAACAACTGAATGCGGTCATCCACCGCCATATATTCGCGCACGATATCTTCGGTGCGGTCCGTGCAACCGGATGCCACCACAATGATTTCGGTGATGTCAACCACAAACAGGCGTTGGTTTATCATGGCTTCCAAAATTTGAGCCATGTTCGCTTCTTCATTGTGGGCGGTAATGCCCACACTGCATTTTATTTTTTGAAATGTATCCATGCTGTCAACCTCACAGCCGTTTATCCATTAAATGAACAAACAGAAAGCCCAAAAAACTTCCGGCAGCCATACTTAATCCGATGGTAAAATATTGCGACCAAAAATCGCCGGGGGGGTCGAGCGAAAGCAGCACCGCCGGAATGAGGGTTAATATACCGATGCTGAACACCAAAAAGACCCCCCGTCTCGCCGACAAATCAGTAAATTGAAATGCCACGAATGCCAGCACAATCATCCCCAACACAATCAATCCAAATTGAATGCTCCATTGAGGCCATGTCAGAACATCGTGTCGCCAGTCGAGCACGGTGACGACAATTATCAGCACGCCGAAAAAGATAGTGAATGCTGTCCACGAAAATTCTGTTTGCCGTTGGCGCATCACGTTCCCCTGACCCAAAACTTCATCTGCCGAACAGACATTGTACCACACTCAATTCGCTTCTATCAAATCATGCATATGCCGGGCGATATCCAGCACCGCCTGCGGGCGCGCCAGCGATGCCGCGTTGCGTGTCATCTGCTGCAACAGCGGGGCATAATCGCCCAGCCAGTCGCGCACCAGCTGCCCGATTTCCTGCGGGTCTTCTGCCAAAATACCCGCGTTCCGTTCCTGCACATACGTCACATTCCCCGTTTCCTGCCCGGGGATATACCCATACAAAATCAACGGCAACCGGGCGATGAATGCCTCGCTGATGGTGCCGGGCCCGGCCTTGGTCACCAGAATATCTGCCGCGCCCATCAGTTCGGGCATGTTTTTCACAAATCCGAAAATTTTCGTGGGAATTTCCCAGTCAACCGCGTCGAGTTGGGTTTTGAGCTGCCGGTTTCGCCCGGCAACCACCATCAATTGCGCCTGCGATGCCGTCTGTGCGATGGCACGGGCAATTTTGAACACCGGGCCCATCCCTTCGCCACCACCGACAATCAGCACGGCTTTTCGGTCGGGGTCGAGCCCCAATTGGCGCTTGAGTTCAACTTTATCGGCGGAAATGCGAGAAAATTTCAGCGCGACCGGTTGCCCCGTCACCACCACCTGCTCGGGGCGCATCCCCCAATGGATGGCAAGGTCGCGGGCGGGGTTGGTCGGCACGGTACACAGCGTCACATCCGGGCAAATCCATGTGGGATGCACGCTGACCATATCGGTGACCACCGTCATAAATGGCACCGTCGAAAGCCCGGCTTTGTCGCGCAGTCTCACGCCCAAATGGTTCATCAGCGGATGCACCGACACAATCAAATCGGGATTGGTTTGCTGAAAATAGCGAACGATTCGCCGCCGCAGCACCGGCGACACCCCGGGGAACACAAATTTGTGGGGCAACGGCTGCATGGTGGTCGAAATTGCCCACATCAATTTCCACATCGGCACGCCGGGTCCCGCCATCCACGGGTAGGCATCGGGGATGCGGTTGACCGGCCACGGGGTGTGTTCTTTCCATAAATCTTCGATGATGGTGTCGTATCTATCGGGGTATAAATAATGGATGGCTTCGTCAATGGCTTCGGCAGCGGCGCGATGCCCGCCGCCGGTATCAGACATCAAAAAGAGGATGCGTTTTTTCATACGATTATCCCTGCATCACCGGCGGCGATTCCGCACCGCGAGAGAGAATGCGTTTGGCTTGGCGGGCGAATTTACTGCGCGGCAGATAAACTTTTCGGCGGCAGGTTAAACACACCATGCCGATATCCGTGCCGAGACGCACCACCTGCCAGCGGTCACCACCGCAGGGATGCGGCTTGCGCATCTGCACCACATCATCCAATCGAATATCCGTTGGGTCAATCACGGTCATCACCCCCACATGGGCGTCATTATAGCGGATGAAACTCAAATGCGAAAAACCACGCCCGAAATGTGGATTTCATGCCGCCTGTGCTATAATAGTGATGCGCGATGGGGATAGAGATAGGGATAGAGATAGAACGAAGATTCGCGCATTCACTGATAACTGAAAACTAACCACTGAAACATCAGGTAATTTTAATGAATTTTTTCTCAACAACTGTATTTTACATTCTCGAACTTCTCAAATGGCTGGTTTTAATTCGAGTGCTATTATCGTGGCTGCCGATGGCAGGCCTTCAAGTCAGCCGATTTTATCCCGCCGTGCAGTGGCTCTACCGCATCACCGACCCGATTTTACGCCCGCTGCGCCCGTTCAGTCGGGTGGGCATGATGGACTTGAGTCCCATCATCGCCTTTTTCATCATTTCATTTTTGCAAAACTTAACGCGCGGCGCCGGTTCGACCATCAAACAGACCATCGCGCTGGCGGTGGTGCTGGTCATCGCGTTCAGCGTGCACGAATTTTCGCACGCGCTGGTGGCATACCGGCTGGGCGATTCTACCGCGAAAAACGCCGGGCGGCTGACGCTCGACCCGCGCCGCCATTTGGATGTGCTGGGCAGTATCATGGTGCTGGCAGTCGGTTTCGGCTGGGCAAAACCCGTGCCGGTCAACCCATACAATCTGCGCAACGGCCCGAAGGCGGGCATGGCGATTGTCGCCGCTGCGGGGCCGATGTCGAATTTGCTGTTGGCGCTGTTGGCCGCCGTACCGATAAAACTGGGTATCATCGACCCGATTTTTTATTCGACATACCTGCCCAACCCTGCCGAACTCTTTTCATTTTTCATCTATCTGAATGTGGTGCTGGTCTTTTTTAACCTGCTGCCCATCGCGCCGCTGGATGGATTTCGGGTTTTGGCCGGATTTTTGCCATATCCCACCGCGAGCACGTTTTTAAAACTGGAACCGTTCGGGCCGCTGATTTTGCTCATTTTGATATTCTTGGGCGGCCCATTATTCACCGGACTCATCATCGCCCCGACAAATCTGGTGGTGGGATGGCTCATCGGCTGATGACCGCGCTAGCCCATGCCCGCTATCGGACAGCACAATTTTTCCGGGCGGTGTTTGCCACCATCTCCGATGATGATATCGCGCTGGTGGCCGATCTTTTGGGACAAAATCCCGCCGCGCTGAAACTTTTTCAGCGGATGAGCACGCCCGACCGGCGGCACGGCATCGCTGTGGCGAAAACCCTGCTTGCCGACGGGCACACCGATGCGGCATTGCTGCAAGCGGCACTGCTGCACGATGTCGGAAAGGCGATGGGACAGCCGCTCATCCATCGCGTGCTGGTGGTTGTGTTGCGCCGCACCAGCCCGGCACTTTTGAACCGGCTGGCATCCGCGCCGCTCGATTGTGCACGCTGGCGGCGTCCATTCGTCATCAACGCCCGTCATCCCGACATTGGCGCACAGTGGGCACACGAAGCCGGTTGCTCGGCAACGGTTGCACAATTGATTGCCCGCCACCAGCAAAAACCGGCAGCCCGGCCCGATTCGGCCATAGAAAAACTTCACGCCGCACTTTATGCGGCAGACAACAAAAATTGAAAGAATTTGCGAACGGACAAATAACCAATCGCCAATAACCAACGACTAACGGACAACACCATGAGCAATGTAAAAATTACCATTATCGGAACCGGTGCCATCGGCACATCGCTGGCGCTGGCATTAAAGCAAACGGACGACCCGCCTCAATTGATTGCCCACGATAAAGACCCGCTGGCCACGCGGCAGGCACTGAAAATGGGCGCATTCGACAAATCGGAATGGAATCTCATCAACGCCATTGATGGGGCTGATTTGGTGGTGCTGGCGCTCCCCGCCGATGCCGTCCGTTCCACGCTGGAAGCCATCGGCCCCGAATTGAAATCGGATGCGGTGGTAACCGATACGCTACCCGTCAAAACCAAAATCCTGCAATTGGCCGCCGAACTTTTGCCGCCATCGGTTCATTTTGTGGGCGGGCATCCAATTGTCGCCCCCGGTGGCAGTGGGCCGGAACATGCCAGCGCCGATTTGTTTAAAAACGCGCTGTATTGTCTCACCCCCGCGGCGAATGTCGCACCGGAAGCCGTAAAATTGCTGGAAGATTTTGTGACGCTGGTGGGCGGTACACCGTTTTATCTGGATGCCGCCGAGCACGATGGCTTGGCCAGCGCAGTGAACGACCTGCCAATTTTGCTGAGCATCGCACTGGCGCACGATGTCAGCCAAACACCGACATGGAAAGAAACCCGCAAACTGGCGGGCAGCACGTTCGCCCGCATATCGTCCGGGGCAGAAAACGACGCGGCGGCGCTAGCGACGGGTCTGCTGGCCAACCGCACCAACCTTTCGCGGCGCATCGATGCGTTCATCGAAACATTGCGGCAGGTGCAGTCGCTTTTACAGCAGGATGACCCCGCCGCATTTGAAACATTCGTGCAGCAAGCAGTCAATGCCCGCGCCGAATGGCTCGCCGATTTTGAAAACAATCAACTGAGCAATTTATTCCCCAAAGACGATAAATCTGCCGAGAAACAAAATCTGTTTCAGCAATTTTTGGGGATTGGCAAACGGCGAGAATAATGCCGTTTGTGTACATTTTAAAGTGCGCCGATGATTCACTGTATACCGGCTGGACAATCGA
Source organism: Anaerolineaceae bacterium (assembly GCA_024762375.1). GTDB lineage: Bacteria > Chloroflexota > Anaerolineae > 4572-78 > 4572-78 > JANTHQ01. The sequence goes on along the minus strand of JANTHQ010000074.1, from coordinate 1,235 downwards.
TTTGGCGCGGCGGTTGCAGGCGCACAATCGCGGCAAAGGCGCAAAGTACACGCGCCACCGGTTGCCGGTAAAACTGGTTTACGCCGAAGAACATGCCACTCAGACAGCTGCCATGCAGCGCGAATATGCCATCAAAAGGCTGTCACGTCGTGAGAAACTGGCACTCATCGCCAGTGGAAATAATAGTGTGGACAGGAGGAAATCTATGACCAAATTAACCAAAATTGAAGGCATCGGCGGTACATACGCCGAAAAACTGCAGGCAATCGGCATCAACAGCATCGAAGCCCTGTTGGAGCAGGGCGCAACGTCGGCAGGGCGAAAAGCTATCGTCGAGCAAACCGGTATCAGCAATAAATTGGTGCTTGATTGGGTCAATCGCGCCGATTTGATGCGGGTAAAAGGTATCGGCGAAGAATATGCGGATTTGCTGGAAGCCGCCGGCGTCGATACCGTGCCGGAATTGGCTCAGCGCAATCCCGCCAATTTGCACGCAAAAATGGTTGATATCAATCACGATAAAAACCTTGTCCGTCGCGCACCCAGCATCGGGCAAGTTGAAACTTGGGTCGCGCAAGCCAAAGAATTACCGCGCGTCATCAGCCATTGACCATTCCATTTACGCCCGTTTCGCTGGAAGTTGACGAAGCGCTGTGGGGGGGCTTTTGGCACGGCGATGTAATTTCGCCGGGGTACACCCTGCCCGCGCTGGAATCTGCTTTTTTGCGCGAAACACGGCTCACAGAAAGTATATCGCTGCCCACCCCCGCCGATTATTTGGCGGCGCTGCAACAGGCACTCAAAACACCGGCTCGCGAGATTGAACCGGTGTCGCTGGAAAATATCGCGGCGCAAAAAGTTGTCGGTGGGGGTTGGGTGGTATGGTTGCTGGCAGAACATATCGCAGCCGGATATCCCCGGCCGCCACAACCGGTTCCGGCGCCGTTATTGCACTATGCGCAACTCATTTTGAGTCGGCGTTCGCAATGGCGCGAAGCATGGCACAATTATCATCCCGCAGCGAAAATTGATCGGCTCATTCAACTGCACCGAGCGTTGTGTGTGACAAATCTTTCTGCCACCGCAACCGATTAATTTTCGCAGCCGGATATCCCACCTGAGCCAACAGCATCGCCAGCGATTGACCATCGCCGGTTGAGAAAAAACGGTGGTGCGGTGTTCCGTCTGCAAAAGCGGTATTGCTGTTCAACACCCGCGCGACCTGTTTTGCCACC
>JANTHQ010000073.1 GCA_024762375.1 Anaerolineaceae bacterium | reverse complement strand
CGGTGCGATTCGTTTAACAACTGTCCAAATCGATGCAAATCGTTTGTTTTCAGCGCCTCGGCGGCGGCGATGGTGCGTTCGTTTTCAGAGATGACATGCCGCGCTCGACGGCGCAGGACCGGCGGCAAATCTGTTTGCCGGGCGGTGAAGGTTTCCATCGTTACATCACGTAAAGCCGGCACACCGAAAAATTCTGCGGCGGCGGCGCACTGGTTGCGGCGAGTATTGTATTCCGAATCAACCAGTCCACGTTTGACGCCGCTATCTACAATTACGATGGCGGTATCGGTGGGGATGGGAACAGCTGAATATTCGAGCGTGCGACAATCGAGCAACAGGGCATGGTCTTTTTGCCCCAGCGCCGAAATGAACTGATCCATAATGCCGCACTGCACGCCAACGAAATTATTTTCGGCATTTTGCCCGGCCAGGGCCAGCGATACGCCGTCGATGGGTTGGTCGCTGAGTTGTAAAAATGCATATCCCAGCGCCATTTCCAGCGAGGCGGATGAACTCAACCCGGCGCCGGTGGGGATATTTCCGGCAATAGCGAGCGACATGCCGCTGAGTGGGTGTCCCTCTTGCAATAAAACTTTTGCCATGCCGCGGACATAATTTGCCCACTGATGCCCGGCTGACGGGGTAATGGGCGCGGTCAGGTCGAAGGTATCAATATCGTCCATATCCAGTGCCAAAACTTCCACCAGTGTGTCGGTGCGCGGTGCAGCGGCAACAACCGTGTGAAAGTCGATAGCAGCGGGCAAGACAAAGCCGTCATTATAGTCGGTGTGTTCACCGATGAGATTGACCCGTCCCGGCGCGTGGAATACACGCGGGGCAGCGGTGGGCTGGAAGGTGTTTTGAAGTGCTGTGAGTGTTTTTTGTACCAAATCCACAGGTTGTCTCCCGCAAAAAGTTTGAACGATACTATTGTATCAGAAAATTATTGACTTTCATAGTGGCGCACGCAAATTTGGAAAAAAAGAAAACGCCCCAAAGCCGGAGCGTTTTGAAAAGGTGGAGATGCCGGGAGTCGAACCCGGGTCCAAACATGCTGGTTGCAAACGTCTACGAGCATAGTTGACGCTCAAAATCTCGGCTGAGGGTCGTCGGTCAACAGAGTCGCCTCAGCCCAGCCGATAAATCTTAGCCGGTGCGTATCGGTGTCACACCGGAGCACCTCGAATTAAACGTCGGATGGCGCCCTCTCTCGAGGGAAGAAGACGCAACCCGCGACCCGTATCAGGGGTCGTAGTAGCTCAAACTAGCTTACGCCGCTAAGGGCAAAGCGTTGTAAGAGCGACCGTTGAAAGCAGGTACTTTCTCGGCATTTGTTTTTTTTGAGACAGTTTTACGAGTTACCTCAGCTCGACTCGCGGTCTGCAACCGTCCACATGCCTGTCGAAACCGGTTCATCCCCATGTACATACATTATACCAAAAAACCGGTTGAAAAACAATTAGAATTACGTTAATTTCCTGTCAACTCATCATATTTGGCGCGCACCTTTTTGATATCATCCCACGTGAGTGCTTTCGGTGATCCGGGCGTTTTTTGCGGGTTGCGCAGCAAATATGCCGGATGGAACATTGGCATAATCCAATAATCGCCACGCTGATACCACTGTCCGCGCACTTTGGTGATACCCCGCTTTTCACCCAATACCGTGAGCATGGCATATCGCCCAATGAGCAGAATGATTTTTGGGGCGATGAGCCGGATTTCTTCAAATAAATATGGTTTGAAAAAATCAATTTCGGCGGGCAATGGGTCGCGGTTGTTGGGCGGGCGGCGGCGAACCACATTCGAAATGTACACATCCGTTTCGGGATTGAAATTCACCGCTTCTAAAATCTTATCCAGCAGTTGCCCGCTGCGGCCCACAAACGGTTTTTTCAAACGGTCTTCTTCCGCGCCGGGGCCTTCGCCGATAATCATCAATTTTGCCTGCGGATTGCCGCGATAGACCACAATATTCCCGCCAAATTGTTCCAACGGGTCGCCGGAAAGATTTTCCAGCGCGGCAACCAGTTCGGCATGCGATGAAAATCGGGGTTCGGTTAATGATGGTTGTGCGAACATGCGATGCTCCTGTGCAGTTTGAGCGTGTTTGTTGCCATTTTACGGCATGACCGGGCATCGGCAAAATTTATGTGCGGTTGATGGTGGTTTGGCTGTGCGGCAGTTTGTGCTACAATTTTTAACGTGGAAAATCAAATGACAAACAAATCAAACGTTCAACAGCAGGAAAAAAATAGTGCCATTGTTTCAAAATGGCTACCTTGGGTTGTGATCCTTTTGCTGGTGGCAGTGACATCAGTTTTGTGGCAGCCCATCTCCGTGCTATTGTCGGGCGGCAACGAAACGCAGTTGGCAAGCAGCATGCGGCCGTTGGGCGTATGGGCGCCGGTGGCGTTTTTCGCGCTGAGTATTGTGCAGATTGTCGGCGCGCCGATACCGGGGTATCCCGTGCAATTTTTGGGTGGCGCACTGTTCGGGCTGCTCTGGGGCGGTGTGTACAGTGTGTTCGGGGTGGTTGCAGGCGGCGTGCTGGCGGCATGGTTGGCGCGCCAACTGGGGCGGCCATTCATCGAACGGCATGTCGAACCTGACCAACTGGAAAAGTATGAAAAACTGGCAAAATTGGAAAAGACATGGTTGTGGGTAATCATTTTGCTGTTACCTGTGGGCGACTTTCCATATTTTATTGCCGGATTGAGCCGTGTGCCCCTGCGAACACTGGCGCTGGCAACCCTGCTCAGCCGCGGGCCGTTTACTTTTTTAGTGGCGTGGGTGGGCGCATCGTCCATTCAAGCGCCGCCATGGGTATTCATCGCGCTGATTGTCGCGGTGCTGGCGCTGGTTGCGTTGGGGTACATCTTCCGTGTCCCGCTGACCAATTTTTTTGATACCCATATCCTGCATCGGCTTGAATAGCCGTTTTTTCTTCATTGACAGGCAAATGGGGGCGTGGTACAATGCTCCCGTTTTTAATCATTTCCGAAACGAGGCTATTTTTTGAAAGCGCTGTGTGTTAGCGATAAGGTCGTCAGTTGGCTGTACAGCCCCGCTGTTTTGACCAAAGCTCATGATGTTGATGTGATTTTCGGCTGTGGCGATTTGCCATATTATTATTTGGAATATCTCATCAGCATGCTGAACATCCCCCTGTTTTATGTCCATGGCAACCACGATGCCGAAAAAGAATATACCCCCGCCGGCGATACCATCACCGGCCCCGGTGGCGGCATCAATTTAGATGGCAGGGTGCTGGAAACCAACGGAATGCTGGTTGCCGGTTTGCAGGGTTCCATCCGCTATAAATTGGAAGGCAGTTTTCAGCACACCGATTTGGAAATGTGGATGAAAGTGTATCGGCTGGCGCCAAAATTGCTGATGAACCGTATTTTCAAAGGGCGCGCGCTCGATATTCTGGTGACACATTCGCCGCCATTGGGCATCCATAACGGCGCCGACCATGTTCACCGCGGGTTCAAATCATTCTTGTGGCTGATGGACAAATTCAAACCTCGCTACCTCATTCACGGTCACCATCATGTCTATCGGCGTTCCGAGCAGACGGTGACCCTGTATAATGATACAATCGTCAACAATATCTATCCATATAAAATTTTAGACATTCCCGTGCAGCGATACCGGCTGCCGCAGTCGGCGGGTGTGGAGAAATGATATGAGCAAAAACAGAGAAATTGTGGCATTTCAGGGTGAACGCGGCGCATACAGCGAAGCGGCGGCGGTAAAATTTTTCGGTGATGGGATTGACCCGCTGCCGTGCGAATCGTTTGAAACGGTGTTCGACCGGGTAACGGCGGGTGAGGCCGATAAAGGCATCGTACCGGTGGAAAATTCGCTGGCGGGCAGTATCCATCGCAATTACGATTTGCTACTGCGCTACGATTTGACCATCGTTGGCGAAGTGCAATTGCGCATCGCCCACCAGTTGATGGTTCTGCCCGGTGTGGCCCCCGCCGACGTGCGTGCCATCTATTCCCACCCACAGGGGCTGGCGCAGTGCGAACAGTCCATCACCGCGCATTTTCCCCATGCCGAGCGCATTCCGACATACGACACCGCCGGCAGCGCAAAAATGCTCCGCGAGCAGAATATCCGCGACGGGGCGGCGATTGCCAGCGCGCGGGCGGCACAAATTTACGAAATGGACATTCTGCACCACGATTTTGAGGATAATCCCGAAAATTACACCCGTTTTTTGGTGATTGCCCGTGAACCGGTCGTTCCCGAAGGGGATGCCAAAACGTCCATCGTTTTTTCGATGGCGAATGTACCGGGCGCACTGTTCAAAAGCATGGCGGTTTTCGCCCTGCGAGACATTGACCTGACCAAAATTGAATCTCGACCCCTGCAGGGCAAACGCTGGCAGTATTTTTTCTATCTCGATTTTGCGGGTAGCCGGCACGAACAGCGATGCCAAAATGCGCTGAACAACCTGCAAGAAATTGCCAGCTATCTGCGTGTGCTGGGGTCGTATCCCAGAGGAGTGTGACATGGCAGTAATCAGCGTTTTTGGCAGCAGCAACCCCCAACCCGGTTCGGCGGATTATGAACTTTCGCGGCAGATGGGCTATTTGCTGGCGCAAGCGGGGTTTACCGTGCAGACGGGTGGCTATGGCGGGGTGATGGCGGCGGCGAGTCAGGGCGCGGTGGAAGCGGGCGGCACAACCATCGGCGTAACCTGCACCCAAATCGAAGCCTTTCGCCCGATGCCGCCCAATCAATGGGTGAAAACCGAAATCAAACACGAAACACTCCGCGAGCGGTTGGCATATTTGGTAGAACACAACGACGGCATTGTGGTGATGCCCGGTGGGGTTGGCACACTCACCGAACTATCGCTGAGCTGGAGTTTGGTGCAGGTCGGCGAAATTTCGCCGCGGCCCATCATTGCGGTGGGGGGCTTGTGGGCGCGCACCATTTCTGCGTTTCTTTCTCCGGAATATGTGCCGCCCAAATATGCAGCGCTGGTAAAATTGGCAAAAACCCCCAAAGAGGCAATCGCAGTATTACAAACAGTTTCCGCAAAGTGAGGCGCTATGAGTCAGATTTCGGTGCGGCAGGCAGAAGTTTCTGATATTGACCGGATTGCGGAACTCCGTTCCATCGGCTTCGGTAGCGATGAAAAAATCGTTCAGCAGCATATTCTCGCCAACCCCCGATACACGCTTGATGATATTGTGGTGGCAGAATTGGCGGGCGAAATTGCCGGTACAGCGTGTGCTTTTCCAACCCAAATGTGGCTCAGCGGGGTGCCGGTTTCGATGGGCGCGGTGGCCGCCGTGACCACCCACCCGCGCTATCGGATGCGCGGTGTTGCCCGGGCGATGATGGAATCGTTGTTGCACCGGATGGCGGAAAACGGGTTGGCAATCTCAACCCTTTTTCCGGCCGAGCATACCATGTACTATCGTTACGGATATGCGCCGGCGGCAATTTGGCACGCTTACAGCATCAGTCCCCAAAATTTGCCATATTTTGAAGACGTGGCGCGCGTGCGCGACTACCGTCCCGACGATTGCCCCGCGCTGCAATCGCTCTATCGCGGCACGCAGCTCAGCCGGTGCGATGGACGCTTGTCGCGCTCGGTGGCATGGTGGAAAAAATTTACCGCCGAAGACCAGCGTGTCGGCAGCCGAAAGTTGGTGGTTTTTGATGACGGCGGCGTGGAAGGGTATGCCAAATTTTCTCGCGTGCCCGACCGTGTGCTGAAAATCACGGAATTTGTGGCGCACACCGATGCGGCGTATCGGGGTTTGTGGGCGTTCATCGGGGCGCAAGCCGAAATCGATGCCATCCAGTATCTCGCGCCGCCGGACGACCCCATCTACCATTTACTGAATACCCCCACCGACAGCGAAGGCGGCAATCGCGGCTGGATATTCAATGATATCTTCCATGCCACATCCACATTTATGCTGCGGGTGATAAACCTGTCTCAGGCATTGACCGCACGATTTTACCCCGCAGATTTGCGCGGCAAACATACATTAAAAATCAACGACCCCCATCTGCCGCAAAATAGCCGGCCGCTAACCCTGCGCATTGTTGACGGGCGCGCCGAAACGCATCTCGCCGATACTGCCCCCGATATCGAGACGGACATCGTCACATTTTCGCAAATTTATGCCGGATTCATCCACCCCGCCGATGCGCGCCGTTTGGGAAAATTGGCTGCTTCGGAGGATGCCGTGGCTTGGCTGGCTCGCGCAATGGCCATTCGCCCCCTCTATATGCCCCAAGCCGATTGGTTTTAGTCTGCTTTACTTCATTGCCAAGGTGTGGTATACTTTTCATGTTACGTCAACCAAAGGTGAGCGGCTGACCGTGGACAATCAAAACACACCACCTGAATTTTCGAGCGACTGGGTCGCAAAAATTAAAAAAGCCGGCTTGACCACTCCCGCTATCTTGGCGCTGGAAACTCACAAACCCCTCAGTTTTATTTTCAGCCAGATGATAGTGGTGGGGCAACCCGTGCTCGATTTTTTGTTACCCAAAAGTATTTCGCAGCAAGCCATTGCACTCTTCTCTGACCGAAAGAATTTGGAAACGTTTATTAGCAAGCTGGAAGAAGAATGATGACCCCACTCACGGCATTCGGTTTGATGATATTGCTGGTTTTCGCAGTATTGATTCTATTTTTTGCAACACGGGTCAAAGCTGCGCGCGCGCCCGAGTTGCGTGCTATTGCCGCTTTCGACAAATTGAAAACCGTCGCCACCGAAATGAAAACCGCCGGCAGCGGGGCACATCTGGCGTTGGGCACAGGCGGCATCACCGATGTATCCACAGCCGAAACGCTCGCCGGGGTGGAGGTTTTGTCATACATGGCAGAGCACGCCGCGCAATCGAAAGCCGCGCCCGTTGTAACCGCCGCCGACCCCGCCGCGACACTATTGGCACAGCATACCGTGCGCAATGCCTTTCACGGCGACAAGGCGGCTATCGAAGCGACCGGCAGCAACGTGCGCTGGATTTCGCCGCAACCGGCCGCATATGCCGCCGGGGTGATGGGCACACTTTCGCGAGAAGATGTGCAGCACAATGTGCTCATCGGCAAATTTGGCGATGAATTTCTGCTGATGGGCGAAGCGGGTTACCGTCACCGCCCGCCACTGACCACCGTCGCTGCGGCAACCGACCCGAATGTGCTGCCGTATGTTATGGCAACGTCGCCCGATGGGTTATGGGGAGAAGAAATGTTTGCCGCGGGCGCATACCTTTCCGAAAAGCCGGTGCACATCGGCAGTTTGCTGGCACAGGATGCTCTGCGATGGGTGATTGGGCTGGTAATTTTGGGCGGTGTCATCATCAAAGCGTTTGGGGTGTGGTGAAATGACCAAACTCGGGCGGATTTTTGCCACCGTTGTGGCAGTCAGCAGCGGAATTATTGTGGTGTTGAGCTATTTTGTGGGCGCGTTCCACAACTTGGGCGAGCTGTTGCTCGGTTGGGCAGCCATTGTCGCGACATTTGCACTGCTGCTCGGTGTGGTTAACCTGTTACGGGTGCACATCGACCGCATTCAAAATCGCAAAAAAGATTGGTTTTACAGCGGCATTCTGCTGATTTCGTTTGCCGTTACCCTGCTGGTGGGGCGAGCCGGCCCTGCATCGGCGGGCGCACAAGCCATGTTCGAATATGTGCTCCGTCCGCTTGAATCCACATTTTTTGCACTG
>JANTHQ010000072.1 GCA_024762375.1 Anaerolineaceae bacterium | reverse complement strand
GCTACTGCCGCCAGCACGTTCAGCAGATTGTGTGCCCCCGGCAATCGGATGTCTGCCGCGCGGCAGATGGCGGTGTGAACCCCGTCTGTCGCCAGCATGATGTGCCCATCTGCCAAAAATGCACCGTTTTCCACCGGATGCTCGGCACTGAACCAGCGCACGGCGGGCAGTGTGGTTTCGGTGCCGATTGCGTGCGCGCCGGGGTCGTCTGCGCCGAAAATGGCGGTATCGCCACTGCCCATGTATGCCACGATGGCCCGTTTGGCGGCGGTGTATGCCGCCATCGTTTTGTGCCGGTCGAGATGATTGGGCGTGATGTTCAATATCGCGCCGATGGGCGGGCTGAATCCCGCGCGCAACGGTTCCAATTCCGGTGGGCAGTGCGCTTCCGCGTTCATTTCGGCGTGAAAATACTCCAACTGAAAACTGCTCAGTTCCAGCACGACACGGTCGGTGGGGCGCAGATCATCCAGCCGGGAAATGAGCGGTGTGCCGATGTTGCCACCCACATGGGTGGTGAATCCGCTTGCCGCCAGCATTTTTCCCGTCAGAGTGGTGGTGGTAGTTTTTCCGCTGGAACCGGTGATGCCGATAACCGGCGCCGGACTGAACTGGCTCAAAATTCGGCTTTCGGTGGTCAGCAAAATTTTACGCCGGTGTGCCGCTTGCAAAAACGGAATGTTCGGCGGTACACCCGGGCTGACGACCATCACATCGGTGTGGCGCGGGTTCAACAGCGAGTCGGGATGTGCGCCGAGTTCAAAATTGATGGGCAACCCATCCAGTGCGGCGAGCCACGGTTGCAATTTGGCGGCGGGTTGCGCGTCGGTTACTGTGACGCGCGCGCCCCGTTCCGCAAAAAAGCGGGCGACGGCGCTCCCTTCGCGGGCCAGCCCCACCACAACCACCCCCAAACCGGCAAAAGACGATTGGGTGGTCATCGCGAAAACAGGCCGCAATTATGCAGCGCGCGCGAGTTCGTCTGTTTGCCAACCGGTGTTCGGCGCTTCGACAAGCAGGTTATCTGCCAAAATGGCGTTGACCACCTGGTCGAGCGTGCGCAGCAATTTGCCGGACTTGGTGCGGTAGTGCTGAGTGCCGTTGGTGAGGTGGGTGTCGATGAGTTGTACCAGTTCCAAAGCCGCTTCGTATGCGGTTTGCTGTTGTTGCGGCGAGCGCGGAACCAGCACGGGCTTGAAGGTGTTGGGTCGGGGTTTTGGTGTGTTACTCATGGTATCTTCCCTCTCTTAAGAAAATAAAATAATGGTGATTGGTGTGTTGGCGGGATATCCCGCTTTATTTCAGTGCCAGGGCGATGCCCAGCATTGCTGACAAAATTGCGATGAGCCACAATCGTTGCGTGACCTGTGTTTCTGACCAACCCGAAAGTTCGAAATGGTTGTGCAGCGGACTCATTTTAAAGAGCCGTTTGCCTTTGGTCAGTTTGAAATAGCCTACCTGCAAAATTACCGAAACCGTTTCGGCGAGAAAAACGAAGGCGATGACCGGCAAAAGCAGCCATTGACCGCTCATCAGTGCCACCACAGCCAGTGTCGCGCCGAGTGTGCCGGAACCGACCTCGCCCATAAAAAGTTGGGCAGGGTAGGCGTTGTACCATAAAAAGGCGAAAATCGCGCCGGTAACGGTGAATGTGAATGCCACCAGCCACAACTGCCCTTGCAAAAAAGCGATGATTCCGTATGCCACAAATGTCACAGCGGCGATACTGCCTGCCAGCCCGTCCAGCCCGTCGGTCAGATTGACGGCGTTGCTGGTTGCCAAAATGATGAACACGCCCACCGGAATCCATATCAGCGGGCTGATATCCACCGGATGCGAAATTCCCGGCACGGCGACGGCATTGGCAAATTGAAAATCGCCCAGTGACATGACCAGCGTGGCGATGGTTGCCAGCACCAGTTGCGCCGTGAATTTTGTGCGGGCTGTCAACCCGCGCACGGGCCCGCGCACGGTTTCCAAATCGTCAATCACGCCCAGCACAGCGAAACTCGCCATAATGCCCATCGGCACCAAAATGGATTTCCCGATGAGATTGAACCCCAGCCAGTTGGCGATATTCAGCACGCCGGTGATGAGCAGTACCGGAATGATGATGAGCAAGCCGCCCATGGTGGGCGTGCCGGCTTTCACCTGATGGGTGGTGGGACCTTCCACCCGAATTTGCTGCCCGATTTTGAGCCGTTTCAGCCAACTGATGAGCGGTGTGCCCCAGATAACCGCCAGCAGAAACGAGATGGTTCCGAGTGTGAGCGAATATGCCATCAGCCTTCGCCCCCTGCCGCGGCGGTCAACCCGTCCACGATGGTTTCCATCGCCATGGAACGCGAACCTTTCACCAAAATGGTGTCGCCGGCGGCGGTGATTTTCTGCAGAAAATCGAGTGCGGCTTGGGTGGACGGCATCACATGCACACGCGATTCATCCAATCCGCAGGCGATGGCTTCGGTGGCGACCGTTTCGGCGCGGCGACCGACCGCAATCAGAATATCCACGGTGTCGGCGGCGCGGCAACCCACTTTTCGATGCCCTTCCTCTTCGTATGCGCCCAACTCTGCCATATAACCGAGCACGGCAATTTTGCGCGGCGCGGTCAGTTCGTGCAACAGATTCAGCGCGGCGATGGTCGAATCGGGGCTGGCATTGTAGGTGTCATCCAGAATTATGGAGTCATGCGGCCCCGGAATGGCGACCAGCCGCAGTTGGGCGTTTCGGTTTTGCAACCCGGCGACAATTTCGCCCCAGTGCAAACCCTGAGACAGCCCGACAGCGGCGGCGCGCAGTGCGGTGTGAACACTGTGTCTGCCCAGCAACGGCACTTTTACATGGATGGTTTCATCGCCGTGATGGAGCACAAATCGTACCCCTTCCAGCCCTTCGCTGTTGATTTGGTCTGCCCACAAATCGGCTTCGGGCGAAAGCCCGTAGGTGAAAACGCGGGCGCGCGTGTGCGCTGCCATTGCCATAACCAGCGGGTCATCAATATTTAAAATGGCGATGCCATCGGCGGGGAGCGAGGCCACCAATTCCTGTTTGGCGGCGGCAATCCGTTCCAACGAGCCGAGTCGTGCCAGATGACTGGGCCCCACATTGGTAACGACCCCGATGTGCGGACGAGCGATGCGGCACAGTGTTTCAATTTCGCCGATATCATACATGCCCATTTCCAGCACTACCTGCTCATGCGATTCGTTCAGTTGCAGCAAGGTTAGCGGTAAGCCTATTTCGTTGTTAAGGTTGCCTACGTTCTTCAGCACGTTGAATTTCTGTGCCAGAACCAACGCGGTTAATTCTTTGGTGCTGGTTTTGCCCACACTGCCGGTAATGCCGATGACCTGCGGCGAAAAACGGGCACGCCAGTCGGTGGCCAGTTTTTGCAGCCCGCGCAGACTGTTTTCTACCCGGATACAGAGCGGTGGATGCCAGTCGGCGGGCAATTGCGGGTTTTCGGCGGAAATGACGGTGCAATCGACATCCACGGGGCGGTCGGTGATGGCCGCGATGGCGCCTGCCGCGAAAGCCTGTGCCACAAAATTATGTCCGTCAGCGTTTTCGCCCGGCAGCGCGACGAATAGCGCACCCGGTTCGCAATTGCGAGAGTCAATCGTCACTGTGCTGATGGGATATTCGGTTGCGGTGTCGGTGTGCAGTCCGGTTAATGCGGAAAGCACATCTGCCAGCGTAAGCCCGGTTGTCATGGTTTACCTTTGCGCGAGTAAAGTGCTATCGGGTGGAATGTCGAAAATACGTGCCAACTGTGCGCCAATCCGGCTGAAAGTCGGGGCGGCAGTGTGCGAACCCCACTCGCCAAAGGTGGGTTTGTCTAAAATGACCAAAATAACCAGTTGCGGGTCATCCGCCGGGAAGAAACCGGCAAATGAATGGATGGTTTCGTTTTGGCTGTACTTGATTTCCCGGTTCGGATTGTGAATGGCCTGTTGAGAAACCATCTGTGATGTGCCGGTTTTGCCCGCAACTTTGTAGCCGTCAATCTGCGCTTCGGAATTGGATTGTTCGATGGCGTTGACCAGCATTTGGGTCAAAATGTCGGCGGTGTCGGCAGAAATGGGTCGGTTCAGCACTTGTGCCGGCATTTCGATAACGCGTTCGGGGTGATGCTGCACCACTTTGGCGACCACATGCGGCTTCATCATCATGCCATGATTGGCGATAGCACCGAATGCGGTGACAACCTGTAATGGCGTCGCGGCAATCCCTTGTCCGAAAGAAACGAAAGCGTGTGCTTCTTTAAACCAATACGGTGTACCGGGTGCCGGAAAATCGCCGGTAACTTCGCCGGGTAAATCGACGCCGGTTTTCTTTCCAAAGCCGAAGGCATCCACATACCGGTAGAATGTTTCTTGCCCCATTTGCTCGGCGATAACAGCCGTGCCGACATTCAAACTTTTTGCCAGCACGGTGGTCATATCCACCACGCCATGCGATTGGCGGTCGGCGTTGTAAATATCGCGGTTGCCAATCCGAATGACACCGGTGTCGTTTACGGTGGAAGCAGGCCCAACAGCATGAACATCCAATGCGCTGGCCATGGTGAACGCCTTAAAAACCGAACCGGGTTCGTAAATGGCACTGACGGCATCGTTATTGTAAAGTGCATAATCGGTGATGTTGGCGTATGCATTCAAATCGAATGTCGGATAGTCTGCCAGCGCCACAATTTCACCGGTGCGCGGGTTGAGCACCAAAACCCGCCCGCTTTCTGCGCCGTACCGTTCGATTGCTTGTGCAAGTTCGTCTTCCACAATTTTCTGCGCGGTGCGATTGATTGTAAGATAAACATCCGCGCCGGGAATCGGTTCTGCCGATTGAGTTGGGTCGGCGACGATTTCCGGCAGGTAGCTGAACCGGCTGTGATATCCCGGAAAACCTTCCAGTAATTTATCGTATGCCGCTTCGATGCCATATTTGCCCGTATGGGTGCGAATGGTGTATCCGTTGTCCAATGCTTTGTCGGTGTTCATGGTGAACCCCAACGTTTGCGCCGCGAGACTGCCTTCGGGATACACCCGCTCGTAATACATGTCGAACCCCACCCCGTCGATGGTTGCCAACGCTTGTTTGATATCCTGCGAAACACCTTCGCCGGGGTTGGTGATGGGCTCGTAATGGTCATCTGGCCCGTCGCCGCGAACCATTTGCAGGGCGCGGGCACGGGGAATCCGCAATATTGAAGCAATCTGTTCGGCGATGGCTTGCCGCTCGATATCGTCGGTTACCACATTTGGGCTGAATTTCACATCATATTCAGGAATGTCGGTGGCCAGCAGATGTCCCGTGCTGTCGAAAATACTGCCGCGCGCCGCGGGAACCCATTCGGTGCCCGCCAAATCGCCGCTCTGCGGGGCGATGAGCTGCCAGCGAACCAGGTTATACATCACCACGGTTGTCAACGCGAACAGAACGGCTACAATAAACAATATTCTTTTCTGCAGATGCGGCGCTCGTTCTTCCATCATAGTGTTATCGGTGTCCCACACCCGCGAACCAATCAATCAAACGGTCGTACCAATGGTATTCGGAAAGCTGTTTCGGCGCTGGCGCAACGACGCTCGGCACCGTTGATTCTTCCGTGATGGGAGGGAGATTCGGCACGACCAGATATTCGATATTTGCCGGAGCGGTGGGCGCCAATTGCAATTCTGCGGCGCGTTTTTGAATACGGTCCATCGCTTCGGCCTCGGCAATGCGCGCCCGCAGAACATCATTTTGCCGCGATAAATCGGTGATTTGCTGGCGCAGCGTGCTCACATCCAGCGATGCGGACGTTACCGCACTGGCTTGCAGCAGATACAGCCAACCCACCAAACTCAACAGCAAAAAACCGGCAATCAGCCATGCGGTGCGTTTTCCGTCAAATCCCCACGAAATATTTTTGATTACGGTTGTCGGTTTAAAGCTAATGGATTGACTGGACATCGGTTTATCCTTTTTTTTCTGCCACGCGCAATTTTGCGCTCCGTGCCCGCGGGTTACGGGCTTGTTCTTCCGGCGATGCAATCACCGGTTTTTTGGTGATGATGGTTACAGTAGCCCGATGATGGCAAGTGCATACCGGCTGTTCCGGTGGGCAAATGCAATCGCTGGCTTCTTGTTTGAAAAACTGTTTGACGATTCGGTCTTCCAGCGAGTGAAAACTGATGACCGCCAACCTGCCGTCGGGAGCCAGCAGCGAAATCGCTTGCGGCAAAAATCGCTCCAGCGCGCCCAGTTCGTCATTCACAGCGATGCGCAGTGCTTGAAATGTTCGGGTGGCGGGATGGATTTTCCACCGTTTGCCGCCACCCACTGCGCGACGCACCACGTCGGCCAGTTGCATCGTACTCGTTAGCGGGCGAGATTGAACGATTGCCCGTGCGATGCGCCGGCTTTTTCGTTCTTCGCCATAACGGTATATAATGTCGGCAAGCGCTTTTTCGGATAGTGTGTTGACTAAATCTGCTGCTGATTGCGTTGCCGACGGTCCCATTCGCATATCGAGTGGACCATCTTTGTTAAAGGAAAACCCGCGTGTTGCGGTATCTATCTGCATGGATGAAACGCCCAGGTCGGCGAGAATCCCGTTCACGGGAAAGAAAGACAGCCCCTGGGCAGTGGTTGCCACCGCATCGAATCGTGCTTGGCGGGTGATCACCCGGTCGCCAAACGGTTGGAGCCGTTGGCTGGCGAGTGTCAGTGCTGTGGGGTCAACATCCAGCCCCAGTAGCATGCCGTCGGGAGCCGTTGCTGCCAAAATGACGGCGGCGTGCCCCCCCGCGCCGAGCGTGCAATCGATGATTCGGTCGCCAGAATGGAGGTTCAAGTATTGCAAAACCTCGTTTTTTAAAACCGGTTGATGCGGTTCGGTCATCTACAACAAGCCCTTTTCTGCGGCGAGGTCGTATGCGTCGTCAAAAGTTTGCGGGTCATCTGCGCCCATTGCCGACCATGCTTCGGCCGCCCAGATTTCCAGCTTGTCGTAACTTCCCGCCACCACCACCGTCTTGGTGAGGTTGGCGTGCTGCTTTAGATGATTGGGTATTGTTACCCGCCCACTCTTATCGAGTGTGTCGGTAACGGTGTTGTTAAAAAAACGGCGCTTCAGCATTCGTCCGTCTTTATCATTGGGGAGTGCGTTCAGCCGCTCGGCAAATTGCTTCCACGATTCGGGGGTGTACACCCACACGCAGCCGTCCACACCGGGAGACAGCACCAAACCCGTGCGAAATTGCTCTTTAAACGCCGCGGGAATCGTCAATCGGTCTTTTGTATCTAGGTTGTGGGTGTATTGTCCGGTAAATTCTGCCGATGACATTGTTCGCTGTGCTCCACTGCGGGGGATATAATTCATAGAACATACGTTCGATGCCCCACTTTCCCCCACTTTTTACCACAATTTCACACATTATACTCCATTTCACCTAAATTGGCAAGTTGTTTTAAGGTTGTGGTACGCAGGTACTATATCTTCATGTGAACACGGTTAGAATCTTTGTTTCTCCCACCTGTTTTGTTCTCCGGCGGGCAAATTGGCGCGTAAATTGTGGAAAGTTTTCGAGAATTCGCTCAATGTATTTCGGTCTTTACTGTGTCACTTAACATCCACCCTCTTTTCTTTGCCAAAATTGTGAGATGCGCTGATGTTGTTTATAATGCGTTTGTAAAACAGGGAGGTTTTCGGTGCGAATTTTAATCACGGGTATTACCGGTTTTGCCGGCAGTTATCTGGCCGGTCATTTGACCCGCGCCACCGATGCAACTATTTTTGGCGTGG
>JANTHQ010000071.1 GCA_024762375.1 Anaerolineaceae bacterium | reverse complement strand
GGTCGAGGGGGGAAGCGGGTAACGTTACCGATGTGACCGGTGTTGCCGAAACAACCGTGGCGGGATACGGCTGTTCCAGCGTTTGCGCCAAAATTTCGCGCAGGGTGATGAACGCCAGCCCGCCCGCAATGCCGACCATCACGCTCAAGGTAATATCAATCGGGTGGTTGGGCGAAATCGGCTCGTAGTCCGGAATGGCGGTATCCACCAACCGCAATTCGTAAATTTCTTGCAAATTGCGTACACTTTGTTCGCCAATTTTGCCGATTTGATTTGCCAAATCAGCCGCCAATTCGGGCGACGGGCCATCTACCGTGAGTTGGATGATGTTGGAATCGGGCAATACCACCGCCGAAATCGTATATTCTTCCAGCAAAGTTGGCGAAACTCGCAACGCGGCGGCGGCAGTTTCCACCGTGGTGCGGCTGCTCAAAATGTTGGCATAGGTGGTTGCCAGCGTTGTACGGCTGGCAAGCGTATCGAGACTGTAGAGCACGTCGCCGGTTTCGTTTACCCGCAAGGTGGGATTCACCACAAAATTTGCGGTTGATTCGTAGATTGGCGTTTGAGAGTAGCTGTAAAACACCCCAATGCCGGAAATCAGCAGCATCATCGCCACCAACACCCACCATCCCCGTTTTATAATGTCAATATACTGGCGAATTTCCATGCAATTCTTTTACCTTCGGCGGCGCGCTGTCCCCCTGCTCAACATAAATTTGGAGTTATGGTTGCACAACATCTCCAAATATCCTTCCCGCTCTCACCGAACATCCTGTTTCGGTTTCTCATGGTCTCCGGCGCGTTTCGTGAAAGTCCGAAGTGGCAAAATCTCTGTGATGGAATGTTAATGTGTTCCGCGCTGCAATATTACCGCCATAACCGTGCGAATCAGAATTTCAATATCAAACATAACCGAGCGGTGTTCAATATAGAATATATCCAAATACACCCTATCCGTAAATTCTGTTTCTCCCCGTCCGATAATTTGCCATAATCCGGTGATACCCGGTTTGATATCCAGCCGCGCGGTCTGCCACAGCAAATATGTTTCCGGGCTGAAAGATGTGGGGCGCGGCCCAATGATGCTCATATCGTTTTTGAGCACATTCAGTAATTGTGGCAACTCATCCAAACTGGTTTTCCGTAAAATTTTGCCGATGCGCGTAACGCGGGGATCATTTTTTATTTTGAAATCAGGCCATTCGAGTTCGTTCAAATGGGCATATTTTTCTTTCAATTCTTCCGCATTATGCACCATCGAGCGGAATTTGTACATATCAAAACGCTCACCATAACGGCCGGTGCGTTTTTGGCGAAAGAGCACGCTTCCTTTCGGGTCTTCCAATTTGATGATTGCCGCCACCAGCAACCCCACCGGCAGCACCACCGGCATCGCCAAAAGTACCAGCGTCAAATCTGCCAGCCGTTTGAGCGCCAGATACATTTTGTCTGGCACGAAGGTATTTTGTTTGGCATACCGAGCCAGCCATGGATATTCTTTCGTCACCCGCCGTTTGAATTCCAAAAAGCTGATTTCGCTGCTGATATTTTGAACGGTTTCGGAAGCGTCGAGAAATAGTTGTGGCATGTTATATCAACCCCATAATGGCGGCTAATCCCCACCCGAAAATTACAATCAATATCACAAACGCTGCAATCATAATGTACAGATTTTTTCGGTTTGGCACGGTATTTGTCAGCGACTCAGTTCCATCGTTTTGGGAAACTGACGCTTGCCCCAGCAGTGCCCGGCGCTGTTCAATTCGCGCCAACTTACCGCGCACGCTCGCCAAAATTTCCTCGGTAGATGCCAGTTTGGTCAGATAATCTTCACTGCCGAGTTCTTTGCCGTAGCGAATATCAGCATCAGAATCTTTCGCTGTCAAAAAGATTATCGGAATGTGGTTGGTGTACGGGTTGGAACGGACACGCTCGTAAAATGCATAGCCGTCGATGCCGGGCATCATGATGTCGGTTAAAATTAAATCCGGCAACGGTGGGGAGCCATTCTGCCCGCCGAGTGCGCTATTCAACATATCAAGTGCTTGTTGACCATCTGTGGCAGGAACAACGGCATAATTCTCCATTTCCAATGTGAGTTTCAAGCCGTTGAGAAATGCTTGGTTATCATCAACAATCATGATGCGTGCCAGCGTTTTATTGTCCATCAGAGGCTCTCCTGCTGTGTCAGTTCGGCGCGAGGCTGCAACCGTTCTACCGATTTTTCCAGTAAATCATCAAAAACGACTGCTTCATCGGGAAAAGTGGCAAAACCACATTTTGTCCCGACACCCATTTCTTCGGTGGTAACATCTTGAACATATTCCAACAAAACCTTCAAGTCTGATGCCGGCGTTTCCGGACAAACGATATAAAATCGTTTTGCTTCTCTATCCTCCAAAATCATATCGGTGGGACGCAAAAACTTTTGCAACGTATTGGCCACATTGTTGATGATATAACTGTTAACCATGTCGGCTTGCGCCTCACGAATGATTTGGTGCGCGTCGGGATTGGTTTGGTCTAAATTTGGCTGCACCGCGATGACCCCCAATGGGCGGCGGTAGTGCCGGCTGCGAAACATTTCGCGGTGAATGACATCGCCGGCCTCTGCCAGCGGTTTAACATACGCCCCGCCGTTCTCGCCAATGGTTACTTTTTCGACAGCATTTTCAAACGCTTGTGTCGAACCGGTTACCTGATATGCAAGCCACACCAACGCCAACAGCATCGCCAATTCGGTAATGGATAAATAGGTATACATTCCGCCAATAATGGGACGCTGGTTAAAAACAAACAATTTAGCCAGCAGATAGATTATCGCCCATATGGTCATAGCCGTGGCACGTTTGATGGATTGCACTTGTGGCAGAGCGATGGTTATCAGCACCGCCAAGAAGCCTATCACATACACAAATGACGCGATATTGATAATGTCTTTTTCCCCAAAATCAAGCCGTTCAACGTTAAAAAAGAATGAAAGGCCAAGTATCAGCACAACCACGTTTGTCCGCAGATTTTTCACGCATCACCACCATCAATCGCTATGAACCAGTGGCAAAAAAACCGAAAATTCACTGCCGTGTCCGGGTTCGCTCTGCACCGAAATATCGCCACCGTGCGCCGCTAAAATTTCTCGCACAATTGACAATCCAAGTCCCGTTCCGGGAATGGTATGGGCAGTATCGGCGCGAAAGAAACGGTCGAAGATTTTTTGACGGTCTTTGGGGTCTATGCCGATACCGCTATCGGCAACAGAAAGCACCGCGAACCGTTCGCCCTTTCGCTTTGTTTCCGAAACCGTCACCGTAATATCGCCTGCCCCATCTTGCGTGTATTTTATCGCATTTTCCAGTAAGTTACCAGCCACAAGCGCCAGTTTTTCGGCCGGAACATCTACCGAAATCGTTTCTCGTTTCGGCTTCCAATTTATCCTAATTTGTTTATCGGCAGCAAGCGGCAAGACTTTAGAAATTGCCTGCGATATAACCTCTGTCAACAAGGCCGGCCCTTCGCTGGCCGATGTTTGGCCGCTATCAAGTTTGGTCAGCGTGAGCACCTGATCAATCAGCGTTCCCAAAACTTCTGTCTGCTCACGGATTCCGGTCAACATTGCTTGACGCTGTTCATCGGTCAATCGTTGCGCATAATTCAACATGTTGTTTGTGTGCAGACGAATGACCGATAATGGTGTTTTCAACTCGTGGGTTACACCCGTCATAAACCGCATTTTCATTTGTTCTGCCTCAATGATAGATGTCACATCAGACAGAAGAATTACCCACCCCACGGCTGCATCGCCCCCCGCCAGCGATGAAATGTGCATTTTCACGTATTGTTTTGTGCCATCGGGACGGCGAATGTCTTGCAGCCAATTTTCGCCATCTTCAAATTTTATCGACCGGACAATTTGCAGAAAATCGCGGTTCAGGCTGTCATCATCCACGGGTTTCCCGATAATATCCATCGAAATCGACAGAATTTTCTGGGCCGCATGGTTGATTGTCTGCACGTTTCGCGCCGCATCCAGCACCACAACCCCGTCTGCCATGCCGGTTAAAATTGTTTCCAATTTCGTTTTTTCCTGCAAAAGTTCCTGCGTGCGCTGTACCACCTCTTGCTCAACCAATGCGTTGATGCGTGCCAGTTCTTCATTTTTTCGGGCAGTTGTAAACGCCTCTTTTTGTGCCGCCAGCTCTGCATGTTTTAATCGAACCACCGCCCGTACCCGCGACAACAATTCGGCGGGTTCGATGGGGCGGGTGATAAAATCGTCTGCGCCGATATCCAGCCCGCGGCTAACCTGTGCTCCCGCGTGGCTATGCGATGTGATGAGTATGACCGAAATATTCTCTGTTTTCGGATTCTTTTTAAGCTCACTGCAAAATGTATAGCCATCCATACCCGGCATTTGAATGTCGCTCAAAATTAAAAATGGGTATTCTTCTGTGGCTTTTTGGAGGCCCTCATACCCATTTCCGGCAACAACAACTTCAAATTCCGTTTTTCGAAAAATTAACTGTAACAGTTGTAAATTTTCAACCGTATCGTCAACAATCAGAATTTTGTTTAAATTCAAATCGAATATGTATGGCAATGATGCGTGCGATTGTTTTTTGTCCATATACCCTTCTGAATTCCGTTTTTCGAGAAATTGAAAATTTACGTTCGTTGCGGCACGTGCAATACGGCCATCGCACCACTGTTGTCGGATAATGATACCGTTCCGCCGAGTTTGCGGACGATGGTCGTCACCAAATCCAATCCGGTTCCGAGTCTATTTTCGGCGTGCGCCGCTGTGCCATATCCGGGGCCGTTATCTTTGAAAACCAGGGTGATCATGCCATCCTCCGCGGTGATGGACACATCAATTGTCAGAACGGGACTCTCGGAAACGGCGTATTTGATAGCGTTGGTGGCCAATTCGTTTATCATCAATGCGAAATTCGCGGCTTGCTCGGCGACAACTTTTACCGGCGATGGCGACACTTGCACCCGCACAAACATCGAGGGATGCATGGATTGGGTGACATTTTGAATGGTTTCCTTCACCAGCGTTTCCAGCGAAATCGGCTGCCATACCGATGCCGACAGCAATTCGTGCGCCGTTGCCATCCCCCGCACCCGATTGGTCAAGTCTTCCAGCATCGTCACGGTGTGGGGGTCGGTTTGACGGCGTTGTTCCAAATACAGCAAGCCGATGATGACCGCCAGATTGTTTTTCACCCGATGATTGACTTCCCGCAGCAGGACGGCTTTCGTTTCGGCATCGGCTTTTGCCTGCCGATACAACCGGGCGTTTTCCAAAATCACACCCAACTGCCCCGCCATCGCTTCCAGTGCGATAACATCGGCATCATCAAATGCCGCCAGTTGTTTACTTTCCACATCCAGCACACCGAAAACTGTGTCACCCATTTTTATGGGGATTGCCAGCTCCGATTGCATACCATCCATGCACGGCAAAAAATCGGGGTCGGCAGCGGTGTTCAGCACCAGTTGGGTGCGTCCCGTGCGTGCAGCCCGCCCGATAATGCCCTGCTCGATGCTTTGCTCGATTTTTTCATCCAGCGGTAAACTGCCGGCACGGCATGCCAAGCAAACGGTTTGCGTTTCGGGTTTTACCCGGCCAATCTGAACTGTATCATACGCCATAGTGCGCCGGATGAGCCGGGCGGTTGTTTCCAAAAGTTCATCTTCATTTAAAAGCCGACTCACTTGCTCGCCCACATGATGCACCATCGCCAACTGTTCGGCGCGTTTTTGGGCGGTGGACAGCAGTCGCGCATTTTCAATGGCGATAGCGGCGGCTGTGGCCAGCGGTTTCAGTCGTTCAGCATCGGCGGGCGAAAATGCATGCGGGGTATCGCTATCAATTTGCAGAACCCCCAACACCCGGTCGTGCAGCACCAACGGAATACCGATATATGATTGAATCCATGCCGTTGGTTCGAACACAACCCAGCGCGGATCGGCATGGGCGTCACCGACAATAATCGGCGTTTTGGTATGGATGGGGGTATATGTGATGGGATTGCCATCAAGATTAAATGATAAATTTCTTATA
Source organism: Anaerolineaceae bacterium (assembly GCA_024762375.1). GTDB lineage: Bacteria > Chloroflexota > Anaerolineae > 4572-78 > 4572-78 > JANTHQ01. The sequence continues at coordinate 1,919 of JANTHQ010000071.1, read as the reverse complement.
AAATCCTCACTGCCGTATTTTTCATACCCGATAGACTGCAGCACGCGGACAAAATCGTGTTCTACCAGCGCCACATTCGCCGTTGAAAAAGAAACCAATTTTTTCGCTTGCGCCAGAATTTCAGACAGCACATCATCCACAGTGGTGTGCGACACCAGCGCCAGCGTGACATCTCGCAGCGTCTCCGCCTCTAATCGAGCATCAACCAATTCGGTGATATCGGTGCTGGTTCCCACCAGCCGAACCGCCCGCCCGTCGATATCGGTAACTTTTGTGCCGCGCGCCAGCATCCAGCAAACGCTGCCATCTTTGCGCACCATCCGGTGTGGCGCTTGATAGTGGTCAGTTTCGCCGGAAACATACGCTCGCGTCGCCGCTTCGACCACAGGCAAATCATCGGGATGAATGAGACGGCTCCAATCATCCATATGGTTGCGGATTTCGTCATCGGCATAACCGAGCATCGCCTTCAATCGCGGGTCGATATACATGGCATTGGTGGTCAAATCCCAGTCCCACACGCCAACCCGTGCGCCTTCGGTAGCCAATTCGTACCGTTGTTCGCTTTCGCGCCAGCGCGATTCCAATGTTTTGCGCTCGGTAATATCCCGGTCGAAACTGGCGAGCATATAGCCTTTTTCTGTTTTTATCGTAAATGCCGATTTTTGTGCGGTGCGGGCGTTTCCGTTTTCATCAAAATAACGATATTCATGCGTGCCGGTCAACAGGGGATGATGACCGGTGGTCAAAATTTCATCCATCGCTTCGCGGAAGCGGCGATAGGTTTCGGGGGTTTGGCGTTCTTCCGGTAACCCGGCAAATTGCACATCCACCGCATCCATGCCGATGGTTTCTGCGGCAGACCGCCCGGTCATCTTTTCCAGCGCCGGGTTATAGGCGATTATTTTTCCGGTTTCATCAATAATCATGATGCCGTCGCGTGCTCGAGACAGCATCCGCCGGAAAATCATTCTTTCGCGAGCGTATGTTGATTCTGCGTTTTCCAGTTCGGCCACACGATGGCGCAATCGGTCAATTTCAGATTGCAACTCGGCAATTGTTTTTTCAACCTTTTTCATGCGGACACTCCCCCATAATGTCCACCATTTTAAGGCGTAAAATACATTCTGTCAATGATTTCAGTGCGGCAAATGTGATTTTCCGCCCGAAATATGCTATACTTTTGCCACACTATTTTGGGAGTTATGCATGACCAAATCCGATAGCATCACCGCCATGCGCCGCGAAGACCGCCGCATTGCCGATACCGCCGAAATTCACACCCTGCTGGCGCGCGCCGACCTCGGTTTTTTGGCAACCGTCAACGGCAACCAACCTTTTGTGACGCCGTATTCATTCTGGTTCGACGGGAAACACATCTATTTTCACGGTGCGAAACGGGGGCAGTCGAAAGAAATCATGCAGCAAAATCCGCGCGTCTGTTTCACGGTGGCAGAACGGGGACGCTATCTGCCCGCCGAGCGCGCGATGGATTTCAGCGTGGAATATGCCAGCGTGATGGTGTTCGGCACGGGGCGGATGGTCGAATCGGAGACGGAGCAGGTGTATGCCCTGCAAGGATTGATGGACAAATATTTTCCGCACCTGAAACCGGAAGCGGACTACGACCCCATCATCAAAAAAGACTTGCGCCCCACCGGCGTTTACGCCATCGATATTGAAACCATGAGCGGCAAGCGCAAAGCCGCGCCCGACCATCCCACCACGGGCAAATTGCGCGCATTCTTTTCATTGGAAGAGGTTATGGAATGAGTTATTTGGCGCCAAATCTCATCGAAGAACACCAGCCCGCCGACAGCACCATCACCATTGGGGTGCTGGCATTACAGGGCGATTTTCTGGAACACATCAACATGCTGCGAAAGTTGGGCGTGCGCGCCGTGCCCGTCCGCAAGCCG
>JANTHQ010000070.1 GCA_024762375.1 Anaerolineaceae bacterium | reverse complement strand
CAAACGCTCATCCCGGCGTGCGATGAATATCCGGCATTGCCCGCCGCAACACAGGCCGTGTTGCAACGAGCATCGGCCATTTATGATGTTGTGTTGCGCATCAATGCCTTTTTGGATTTCCAATCGGTGGCATTGCTGGTAGTGGATCAAGCCGGAAATTTATGTGTTGCCGCATCGTTTGGCGATATTCCCAAAATTTACCGCGCTGTGCAACCCACATTTTCCATCACCGAAATTGCTGACGGTGACGATTGGTTCTTCTTGCCGCAAGGTGCGTTAACTGCCGCCATGAAAGTCGCCGCAGATGAATTGCTGCGCTACAATTGGCACCCCGACGATGTGTTGTGCGTGCCCGTTTCTAATAGCGAAATCCCCCTCACGGCTTTTTTGGGGCTGGGTAAACCGCGCGACCATCGTGTCGTGCCCAAAAATATGCAGGCACTGCATGGATGCGTGCGCTGGCTGATGACTGAATTTGAAAATGCCCATCTGCTGGAAAAACTGTCGCAGGCGGATGCTGCCCGACAGCGTGCCGAAGCGGCATTGGCGGCACAAAAACGCCGTACCGGCACGCTGACATTGCCGTCTCTCCCGCCCGAACCACCACCGCCCGGCCAAAATGGAATCACCAAAAATGATGGCGACATCGAAATTGAACTGCTGCAGCGCAATCGAGAATTGCTTTCGTTGCAGGCGGCTATCAGCGCCACCGCATCGAGTTTGGATGTGCCATTTGTGCTGGAAACGGTGACATGGGAAGTTGCCAATTTGCTCAATGTGGAAGGCTGTACCGTTTCGGAATGGCACGAAACCGATGATGCGGCCATGATAATCGCCAAATACGGTTTGGAAAATTGGTGGGAGCAGGGCGAAGCGGTGGGCGAAGACACGATATACCCATTGAAGCGGCAAGTCATCACCGAAAAATATGCCGCGCAAGCGACCATCAACCAGCCCGATATCCGCCGTGACGATAGAGCATACATGACACAGGCAGGGTTAAAAACGATACTGCTGCTACCGATGATTTTTCAAAACGATGTTCTTGGCACAATTGAGGTGTTTGACACCGAAACCGAACGGATTTTTACCGACCGCGAAATTTCGCTGGCGCAATTGCTGGCAAATCAGGCTGCCACCGCGCTGGCAAACGCCCGATTGTACCGTCAAGCCCAAACCGAACTGATTGAACGCAAAAAAGCGAACGAAAAAATCGCCGCATCGCTGCGAGAAAAAGAAATACTACTGAAAGAAATTCACCATCGGGTGAAAAATAATCTGCAGGTCATTTCCAGTTTGCTTTACCTGCAATCGCGTCATGTGGAAGAGCCGACGGTGCTGCAAGTATTGCAAGAAAGCCGCACCCGCGTGCAAACCATGGCGATGATCCACGAAAAACTGTATCAAACCGAAGATTTGGCTGAAATTGATTTTGCGGAATATCTGCGCAGTTTAACCCGCGAACTGGTTTTCTCATATCGCCAAACGGCACAGCAAGTCGAGATAACCATCGAAGGCGGCGATGTTCGGCTCGACATCAACACGGCTGTGCCGTGCGGATTGATTGTCAACGAATTGGTTTCAAACGCGTTGAAGCATGCTTTTCCACCGGAAAAAGCATCGGCGGATGGAGATGCTGCCAATGAAATCAAAATTTCTCTAAAACGACAGCAGGATGAAATTACATTATGCGTGCGCGACAACGGCGTGGGCATTCCGGAAGATGTGGGTGTGAAAAAATCAGATTCACTGGGGATGCAGTTGGTTACCATGCTTGCACGTCAGATACACGGTACGGTGACGATTGAACGCGATAACGGCACGGCGTTCGCCATTGTGTTTCCCGTGCCATAGTGGTGGGAGGTGATACTGCGTGACAAACAAGGCCTCGATTTTGTTGGTGGATGACCAACTGGAGCAAATCTATTATTTGAAAATTGCGCTGGAACTGGAAGGTTTTCACGTTTTTTCTGCGCGCAACGGCATTGATGCGCTGGAAATTATGAAAAATCATCCGATTGATTTGGTGATTTCTGATGTGGCGATGCCACATATGAACGGCTATCAATTGCATCAGCGCATCCGCCGAAACCAACACTGGGTTCACATTCCGTTTGTGATGATGAGTGGCCGGGATATGGATAGCGATATCCGTTTTGGAAAAGAGTTGGGTGTGGACGAATATTTGACCAAACCGGTAGATATTGACGATATGCTGGCTGTGGTGCGCGGACGGCTGAAGCGTGCCCGGCAGCTGGCAACAGCAACCGGCAGCGCATCGCCCGCCGTGACACGTTTTGAAAAAGGCGGGCTGGTCATTGATTTTGAGCGACATTTTGTGTCGCGCCACGAAACATCCATTCATTTATCTGCCAAAGAATTTGCCTTGCTGAAACGGTTGGCACTGCAACCCGGCGAAGTGATATCACTGCCGGTATTGGCGCAAGCCACCCACGGCATCACCACCGATCCGATTGATGCAGGTGCGCTGTTGCGGCCACTGGTGCGGTCGTTGCGGCGAAAGTTGGGATTTCGGGCGGGTGAAATGGGTTGTATTGAAAATGTACGCGGCGTTGGTTATCGATTGACCATCGCAGAATAGCAGTTAGGAGACAACAATGCGTCGATGTTCCATGTGTGGCTTTGAAAATTTAGATGAAGCAACCGTGTGCATCAAATGCGGGGAACCGTTCCCGCCGGTTCACAAAAATGGTTCGGTTGGCGAGCGACGCGAGACGACGGTGCTGGTCGTCGGTGTGGAAAATCTATCCGGCGCCGCCCATTTGGACAGCGAAGCAAAATACCTCATCGCCGATGAATTGATGCGTCTTTTGGTTGATATTGTGTATGAGCATGAGGGCACAATCGACAAATTAAGCGGCGACGGTATTTTGGCGCTGTTCGGCGTGCCGCACGTGCATGAAAACGACCCTGAACGTGCCGTGCGGGCCGCATTGGGGATGCTGTCCGGGCTGGAAGAGCTGAACCGGCGCATCAGCCAAACCTATCAGGTGACCGTGCACATTCGCATCGGCATTCATACCGGGTGGGTCATTCTCGGCAAATCTACTGCCGATATGCAGGTAACATACAATATCGTCAACAGCACGCTCGCGGTGGCAGCAAAATTGCAAACAACCGCCGAGCGCGATACCGTCCGCATCAGCCTTGATACCTACAAACGTGCCAAACCATATTTCATTTTTAAGGAATTGCCTGCCATTTCTCTGCGGAACGCCTCACGGTCGATACCGGTTTTCCAGCCGGTGGATGTGCGGGTTTTTCCGGCAAAAGTGCGCGGGTTTTTCGGGTTTCAAGTGCCACTCGTGGGCCGAAATACCGAACTTGCCCAGTTGCAGCAGGCATTTTCCACCGTGGCCGAGCAAAATACCACCCGCGTTGCTTTCATCACCGGCGAAGCCGGAATGGGCAAAAGTCGGCTGGTGGCAGAATTTCATCGCACGCTGTCGCCGGGCGCGGTCAGTGTTGCCGAAGGCCGCTGCAACAATTATTCTCGCACCAAATCATTTTCATTGCTGACCGATTTGCTGCGGGACATCATTCGGCTGTCGGATGTACTGCCGCCATCGCAGCAGCGGGGAGCCGTGCGAATGTATCTGGAGCGTCTCAAAGTTCCGGTGGATGATATATACCCGTATGTGCTAGAAGTGATCGGCGTGCCAACCGATGATGAAGCGATGGTGGCAAAACTTGCCCGGCTCGACAGTGCGGTGCGGCAGCGGCTCATTTTCGCTGCATTGCGGCATTTGCTCATCGCCGAAGCCCAGCGCCGCCCGCTGATACTGATTCTGGAAGATTTACACTGGGTTGATGCGGCATCACAAAAATTTATCGCCCATCTTCTCCAAACGGTCACCAACCAGCCCATCATGTTCGTGCTGGTTGCCCGTCACAACGAAAATAGCGATATTCTGGATGCATTGCGAGAGGCTGCCCGGCAGCATATCCCGCTGGAAATATTCTTGAAACCGCTGGATCAATCCGACATGCGTGCGTTGGTTGAATCGCTGATGTACAGCGACCAACCCGATGCGGCAAAGGTGTTCGACCGGTTGGCACACCGTGCGGCCGGAAATCCGTTTTTTGCCGAAGAAATCATTCGGTCGCTGATTGAGCAAGGGGTGTTGAGCCGCGATGCCCAAGCATGGCGACTCACGGCGGCTGCCGATGAAACGTTGTTCAACCGCGTGCCAGACACGCTGCACGGCTTGATTATGGCTCGGTATGACCGGCTCGACCCGCCATTGCAACAGGTACTGCGCATCGCGGCTGTACTGGGTGCATCCTTTTCGATTGAAGTGTTGTACGAATTTAACAATTGGGATGCGGATACACTGCGCGGCTATCTCAAAACGCTGGAAGAGCGGCAGTTTTTGACCAAAGACAAAACCGCCGAACGCGAAACATACTATTTTTGCCACACACTCTTTCAAGAAGTGATTTACAGCATCCTTCTCAGCCGGGACCGCGAGAAATTACACTATCGTGCGGCGAATATTCTTGCGCGTAGCGCGCACTTGTTGCCGGAAGAGCGCGAGGATGCGCTGGCTTTTCACTATTTTCACAGCCTCGACCCCAAAAAAGCGCTGCCGCATCTTCAAGCCGCCGCCGAAAATGCCATGCGTCGCAGCGCCAACGAAGTGGCAATCCAATATTTTCGGCAGGCGTTATCGCTGATGGACACCGATGCCTCCGAGCAAAAATGGCTCACACAGTTGGGATTGGGGCAGGCGCTGAAATTCACCGGGCAATACGCCGAAGCCAGCCGAATTTTGGACGAGGCATTGCAACAGTTGCTGTTCCAAAGTTTAAAAGTACCGGCCAAAACCGTGTTGCCGGTGCTGGTAAACGGCTTGCGCGAGCTGGCAGATATTCGTGCCCGCGAAGGTAAACTGGACGAAGCGGTTACCCATCTGCAAGCCGGGCTGGATGCGCTGGGAGAAGGCAAAGCGCAGCGGCATTCACCCCTGTGGTATCTGCTCATCGAGCGGCTGGCATGGGTGCGGTTTCGGCAGGGAAATTTGGATGAAGCGTTTTCGCTGGCCAGTTGGGCAACCATGGAGTCTGACGATAACCGCGATGAAAATCCCATCGTTTTGGCAAGTTTGTTCAACACACTCGGCGGAATTTTCTGGCAATGGGGCAATCAAGCCAAAGCCGTAACTTATGTGTCGCTCAGTTTGGATTACTATAAAAAATTGGGTTATGCGTGGGGCATGGCAACAGCCTATGCCAATTTGGGCGTTCTCTATTCGGCGCAGGGAAAATGGCAAAAATCGCTGGAGTATCTGTCGCAAGCATACACTCTGCGGCAAGATAACGGCTACATTCCCGAACTGGCGCTTAATCTGTTTAACCTCGGGTTGCTTCGGCAAGCAATGGGCGACCACGAGCATGCGGCCAAAGATTTTTCGAGAAGCCTGGAAATCAGCGAGCGATTGGGCGATGAATTCGGCATCGGCTGGGCGAGAATCGGCTTGGGGTATTTGGCACTGTTGCAAAACGAATTGCCCGCCGCTCGCCGCCACATCGAAGCTGTGCTGAAATTGAAAAACGGCGCAACCGAAGAACTCATCATTCAAGCCGACTGGATATTGGGGCTGATTGCCGGTGGAGAAGGCAATCCGGAAGCGGGGCTGCAAATTGCCCAACGGGCGCTGGAACTGGCTCAATCGGCGAATTTAAACGTGCAAGAGGCGAAAGCCCGGCGGGTGTTGGGAATTTTGCACACACAACTGGAACATTATTTTGAAGCGGAGGTGCTGTTCCGTGAAGCCGTTGACCTGTTTTTACAGCTCAATGATGTGTATTGGCAGGCACTGACCCTGCTGGATATGGGGAACATGTATCATCGGCTGGCACATCGGGATGAGATAGCCGATACCGAAGCGCTGGTCAAATCTCGCAGCGCGTTGCAAGAAGCGGTTCAGCATTTTGAGCGACTGGGTGCGGCATACGACCTGCAACGGGCGCAGAAGGCTCTGCAAACTGTGCGAGATTCAATTGCAAAAGCGGCGCCGGAAGGTATCGCTGCCACTGCATCGGCGAGCGATGATGCCGCAGTACCTGAAGCGGAATGGCACACGGTGACCGTGTTGTGGTTAAAACTGACGCCCGGCGCTGCCGCTGATGAAGAATCGGTATTTGAAGCACTGACCACCATCGTTCCCGAAATTACAGCCATTGCCGACGATTTTCACGGCAGGCTCACACGCCGTCACGATGGGCTGATGGTTGTTTTCGGGGCGCCCATCGCATACGAAGATGATGCCGAACGCGCGGTGTATGCCGCATTGCAGATGTTCGATTTTCTGAACCAATTTTTCAGTACAACCGATGTGTCGTTTGATTACAGTGCCACCGTCAGTTTGGGGAAGGTGATTGCCGGAAAAATGGGGTCGCGCCATCACAGTGAATTTGTCGTGCGCGGTGAAATTGTCCAACTGTCGCAGCAGTTGAGTCAAATTGTGCCCACCGGCGAAATCTGGGTGACAGATTCCGTGCGGCATGCCACCAAACGAGTCTTTCAATACCGCCCTCTGCCTGCCGATATTGCACTGCCGGCCATCGGCGAGACGGTATGGGCGTTTGACCGCGCCCTCGCCAAGCCTGCGCCAGCACGCGGTATGCCCGGCATCAAAGCCAAACTCGTCGGGCGGACGGAAATATTAGAGAAAATGAACGAACTGGCCGAGCAATTGGGGCAGGGTATCGGGGGTGTTATCTGGTTGGAAGGCGAACCCGGCATCGGCAAAAGCCGTCTGATGCAAGAATTTCTGGATGCAATTGCCGACGAACAAACGATGGTTTGGATGGGCAAATGTTCGCCGCAAAAAAGCACGCAATCGTTCAGCGTTTTCAGCGAATTGCTGGCAAGAGGGTTGAACGTCAAACCGAACGCCCCGGCAGAAGCCGTTCGCGCCCAAATTACTGCATTCTACAAAACACTGCCGCCACCACTGCAGATGACCCGGCCATATATGGAATCATTGCTTGGGGTGCTGCCGGATGATGCCGGCGGACAGCGACTGAAAGCGCTGGAACCCCAGCAATTGCGCCAGCAGATTTTTGTCGCATTCCGGCGGCTGTTTCAGGGAATTTCGCGCCGTCAACCGGTCGTCATCGCTTTGGACGATTTACACTGGGTTGACCCGATTTCGGTGGAACTGATTCAATTCCTCATGTCTATGGTTGCGGCATCGCCCATTTTGTTTGTGTGTGCCCAGCGGCGGCAAGGGGGCGATGCTCCAAATGACCGGTTGGTTAAAGCCCAAAGTTTGATGCCATTGCAGACGATACGGTTCCGGTTGGAGCGATTGACGGTTGAAGAAAGTCGGCTGCTGGTTCAAAATTTATTGCCCAATGTGGAATTGCCGCCAAAAGTATGCGACCTGATTCTCTCTCGCAGCGAGGGCAACCCGTATTTCATTGAAGAATTTGTGCGGATGTTAATAGAGCAGGAATATTTACAGCGCATTGAGGGCAAATGGCACATCAATACCGATAAAGATATGGCAGATTTGGCGCTGCCTGCGTCACTCGAAACGCTCATTCGTTCGCGAATTGATGTGTTGCCCGCAGAACTGAAACAAGTTATCCATGCGGCGGCGGTAATCGATGAACCATTTGACCTGCCGCTACTGGAAACACTCATCGCGCCGAATGAAGTGGGTGCATCGCTGGCACGGCTCGAATCTCGGCTGCTGGTGCGGCGTGATAGCGGGGGAGAGTGGGTTTTCAACCATTCACTCATTCAAACGGTGGCATATCATGCTGTATTGCAGAGCCAGCGGCAGTCGTTGCACCGGATGGCAGCAACCCATTTACTGTCTCGTTGGGGCGACCAAGCCGCCGACCATGCCGAAACACTGGCGTATCACTTTACCCGTGCAAACGACCCCGCCAATGCCCTGCGCTATCTGGTGATTGCCGGTGAGCGGGCGGCGCTTCGTTTTGCCAACGATGAGAGTTTGGAGT
>JANTHQ010000069.1 GCA_024762375.1 Anaerolineaceae bacterium | reverse complement strand
GAAAACGCGATTGCCCAACAACCGCGCGGACGGAGTCAATTTCAGGCGCTGTGAGTCTGTTTCCAACAGACCCAGCGCCGTTAATTTTTCAATTTCCGCACCGAAAACCGTTTCCGGCGGCACACCGAACCGGGTGGCAAAAGCCGCCCGCGATACCCCCTCCGCAGTCAATCGCAGCCCGAGCATCATCGTTTCGCCCATTTCCAAACGGGGGTCAATCGTCTCAAAATCCGCGAGCGCGGGTTGCGGGTGCGGTTCGCCCTGCGCCAAAACGGTTTCGATATACCGGGGCACGCTGCGCACATTCCACCAGCGGCGGCGATTTTCAAAACTGTGCGCGCCGGGACCCATTCCCAGATATGGCTGATTGCGCCAGTATGTTAAATTGTGCTTGCAGTGGAAACCGGGTTTCGCCCAGTTGGAAATTTCATACTGCTGATAACCCGCTTCCGCCAGCAATGCATCCGCCAACTCGTACATATCCGCTGCCAAATCGCCGTCGGGCGGCGGCAATTCGCCCCGAACCACCTGCGCCCGCAGTGCCGTGCCGCGTTCCAGCGTCAAACTGTACAGCGAAATGTGTTCCGCCCCCAGCGCGATGGCGTGTTCCAATGTGTATCGCCAATCGGAAAGTTGCTGATTCGGCAGGCCGTAAATCAAATCGACATTCAAATTGCGTGCGCCCGCACGCCGTGCCGCCGCAATCGTCTGCCCGATGCTGTCTGCCGAATGAATGCGCCCCAGCATTTGCAATTCGGCGGGGTTGAAACTCTGCGCGCCAAAACTGAGGCGGTTCACCCCCAGCGATAGCAAATCGCGCAGATATGGCTCGTCCACCGTGCCAGGGTTGGCTTCGCTGGTGATTTCTGCGCCGGGCAGTATGTCAAACGCGACAAAACACGCCTGCAAAATTTCTTCCAACTGCGAAATTGCCAGCACGGTGGGCGTTCCCCCACCGATGAAAATGGTTCGCACCGGCGGGCGGTGGCGATAGTCGCCCATCAGCCGAATTTCGCGGCACAGTGCGGCGGTATATTCGGCAAACGAGCCGTCCATATCGGCATAGGTGTTAAAATCGCAGTATGTGCATTTCTTCCGGCAAAAGGGAATGTGCAGGTAAAGGCTGTATGGGGTTTGGGGTTCAAAGTTCAAGGTTTCAGGTCTCAAGTTTCAGGTTTCAGGTTCAAGGTTACAGAGTGGCAGGGTTGCAAGTTTCACTTTCTCTCCTGCACACTTTCTCACTTTCACATTGCAGCAGTCAGCGAATGGACAAATTTTTATCTCTATCTCTTTCACGCATCCCAAAATAGTATAACCACGTTTTCACGAATCACCAATCGCCAATAACCATTCTCCCGTTTCACGTTTCGCGCATCACGTTTTATAATGAATACAACACCCGCACACCGGAGGTATGATGCTCCCCGAAAACTTTCAGTTTACCCAATCGAATTTGCAGGATTATCTGACTTGCCCGCGCCGGTTCGACCTGCGCTACCGCCAGCGATTGCAGTGGCCCGCGGTGCAGACTGCGCCGGTGCAGGAATCAGAGCGGCGGATGAAACTCGGCAGCGATTTTCACTATTTGGCGCACCAACACGCGCTGGGCATGCCCATGCCTGCGCTGACCGCGCTCGCCGAAAATGACCCGTCGCCGGAGCTGGGCGCGATGTGGCACAGTTATCTGGCGCACCGCCCCGCCGAACTTTCTGCGGATGGCGTGCGGCTTTTCCCGGAAGTGACGCTGGCAACCGCGTTGAACGGCTGGCGGCTGGCGGCGAAATTCGACCTGCTGGCAGCGCAGCCCGACGGGCGGGTGCTGATTGTGGATTGGAAGACGAATTTGCGCCGTCCGCGCAGCGACCGTCTGCGGGCGCGGGCGCAAAGCCGCGTTTACCCGCTGGTGCTGGCAAAAGCGGGCGCATCGCTGTTGGGGCAGTCCGTTCCCGCCGATGCCATCACGCTGGAATACTGGTTCACCGCTGCGCCTGCCGACCCGGAAATCATTTCGTACGGTGCGCCGCAGTTGGCGGCGGATGAATCGTTTTTGGCGAATCTCATCGGGCAAATTGCCGCCGCCGATACCTTCCCGCTGACGGATGACACCCGCCCGTGTCGGTTCTGCGCCTTCCGCTCATTCTGCGAGCGGGGTGATGTCGCGGGTCCACTCGATGAATTTGAAGACGATTTCGCCTTCGATGATTTCGATTTGGATTGGGAACAGGTTTCTGAAATTGAATTTTGAGTGAATTATCAATGGGCAAATTTGTTCAGTGTTCATTGCTCATTGATAATTATTCATTGGTAATTGCCTATGAAATGGCACATCCCCCCCGAACCGAATATCCCCGCCGAATTGCGGGCGTGGGCACAGAATGACCTGCTGGCGCGATTGCTGGTGCAGCGCGGTATCCGCACGGTGGACGCCGCGCGTGCCTTCACCGATCCCGCTGCATACCGACCCGCGCCGCCCGCCGACTTGCCCGATATGGATGCGGCGGTATCGCTGCTGCGGGATGCCATCGCCGCGCAAACGCCCGTTTTGGTGTGGGGCGATTTCGATGTGGACGGGCAAACCTCCACCGCGCTGCTGGTTTCCATTTTGCGGGAATTCGGTGCGAATGTGCGCTATCACGTGCCCCACCGGCTCACCGAAGGGCACGGCATCCGCGCCGAAAATCTGGCGGAGGAACTGCGCGCCGGGGCGAAACTCATCATCACCTGCGATACCGGCATCGCTGCGCACGATGCGGTGACGGCGGTGCACGCGGCGGGCGCGCAAATCATCATCACCGACCATCACGACCTGCCCGACACCCTCCCCGCCGCCGATGCGGTCATCAACCCCAAACGTCTCCCCGCCGACCATCCGCTGCGCGAATTGCCCGGCGTCGGGGTGGCATTCAAAGTGGCGCAGGCGCTTGCGGCGGCATATGACAAGCCCACCGCCGCTGATAGATTGCTTGATTTGGTGGCGCTGGGGATTGTGGCGGATGTGGCGGTGCAAACGGGCGACACCCGCTATCTGCTGCAGCGCGGGCTGGAAACACTGCGCCGGGCGGAACGGCTCGGCGTGCGCGCGCTGTGCGAAATTTCCAATTTGCGGGCGGAAACGCTCACCGCCGAGCACATCGGCTTTTGGCTGGCACCGCGATTGAACGCGCTGGGGCGGCTGGGTGATGCCACGCAGGGGGTGGAACTGCTGACCACCGACGATTGGGGGCGGGCGCGAATTTTGGCGGCGCAACTCGATGCGCTGAACGACCGCCGTAAATTGCTGGTTGACCGCACGGTGGTGCAGGCGCTCGGCATGCTGGCGGATGCACCGTCGCTGGCGGAACAGAATGCCATCGTGCTGGCGGCGCGAGACTGGCATCCCGGCGTGCTGGGACTGGCGTGCAGCCGGTTGGTGGGGCAACTGCAAAAGCCGGTCATCCTGCTCACCCGCCGCGACGGGCAATTGCGCGGTTCGGCGCGGAGCATTCCCGGCTGCGACATTCACCGCGCCATCAAAACCCAGTCCGAACTGCTGGACGCTTTCGGCGGGCATCCGATGGCGGCGGGGCTGGCGCTGGCAGAAAACCGGCTCACCGATTTTCGGCGCGGCGTGTCGGTGGCGCTGGCGGATTGTGTGGCGCAATTTCAGCCCGAATTGACCATTGACGCGGTCGTCAATCTGTCGGATTTAAATGCCAAATTGCTGGCGACAATCGAAAAACTTGCCCCGTTCGGCGCGGGCAATCCATCCGTCACGCTGGCGGTGACCGACGTGCGGGTCGAATCGGCGACCGTTTTCGGGCGCACGCGGGCGCATCGGCGGGTCACGCTGGCAAATGCGGCGGGCGACACGGCGCAACTCATCTGGTGGAACAGCGCCGACACCCCCCCGCCCGACGGCACATTCGATGTGGCGCTGACCATCGCCCGCGACGATTTTCGCGGCGGCGATGTGCAACTGGTGTGGCAGGATGCCCGTCTGCGCCAAAAACTCGTCGCCCGCCCGAAACGGCACATCGAAGATTGGCGCACGGCAGAAAATCCCCGCCAACTGCTCCACCTGCCCGATGCGGTTTTCTGGGCAAGCGAAAAATTGCCCGGTGCAGCGCGGCTCACCCGGCTGGAAAGCCTTTCCCCGCTGCTGAAAACGCTGGTCATCTGGCAGTCGCCCCCCGGCGATGATGTGCTGCGCGAAATGCTGTCGCGGGTTCAGCCCGAAAATGTGCTGGTAGTGGCGCGGCTTTCGGCACTGGATACCCCGCCCGCGTTTATGGCGCATCTGATGGGGTTGGTGAAATATGCGCTGGCGCACGATGCCGGGCAATTGGCAATTGCCGATATTGCCGCGGCGATGGTGCATCGGGAAACCACCGTGCGACTCGCGCTCGATTGGCTCATCGCGCGCGGAAAATTGCGAACCATCGCCCGCACCGATGACATGATGGTTGTTCGCGCCGATAATTCGCCCCCGCGCGGCGATGCGTCTGACCTGCAAGCCGCCCTGCGCGACCTGCTGGCAGAAACCGCCGCGTACCGTGCTTTCTTCCGCACCGCACAAATAGATGCCCTGTTTTCCGATTTTCCCCAAGTTTCGTATAATGTCCGGTGATATGTTGGGTCAAACAACAATCGAGCAGAATATCACCAGAGGTTATAATTGCGAAAACTCATTCCACTGATACTTTTGTTGCTGCTGGCAACCGGCTGCCGCGGTGAAAAATCGCCGACGGCTGACGCGCCGGTGCAAGCCACATCTGCCCCGCCGCCGACAGCCGCTACCGGACAACCGGCGGCTGCCGAACCGATTTCCATCGCCGCCCCGGCAGACACACCGACCATTCCCGCCGCCACCCCCATCCCCACCAATGTGCCACCGATGCCGCTGCCCACTCCGATGACCCCGCTGGTGGAAAATTACACCGTCCGCGCGGGCGATACGCTGGGCGGCATCAGTTATGCGTATGATATTCCGTTGGAAGAACTGCTGGCGATGAACGGGCTGGATGAAAACGCCATCATTCATGTCGGGCAGTCGCTGCGCGTGCCGCTGGATGTGAGCCGCACCGCGCCGGTGGTGAAATTGATGCCCGACAGCGAAGCCTTGTTCAGCCCGGCGTATGTCGGGTTCGATGTGGAAGCGTATGTGCGCGGGCAAAACGGTTTTCTGGCGGGCTATTCCGAGCGGGTGAACGGCATTCCGCTCTCCGGCGCGGAAATCATCGACCGGCTGGCACGGCAATTCAGCGTGGGTCCGCGGGTGATGCTGGCGCTGCTGGAATATTACAGCGGCTGGGTGACACAGCCCCAGCCCACGGCGGCGCGTCCGCTGGGGGTCGGCAATCCGTATGGCGACAGCCTTTACCGTCAGATGAGTTGGGCGGCGGCGATGGTCAATCAGGGCTATTATAATTACAAACGCAGCGGCGTGACCACCGTCAAATTTTATCGCGGCGGGCGCGCACTGATTCCCGCTGGAATGAACGCGGGCACGGTCGGTATAATGAATGCGCTGGCGGTGAACAGCGATTGGGACACATGGCAGTCGGAAATCGGCGCGGAAGGGTTCATCAAAACATACCGAAAATTGTTCGGCGACCCGTTCGCCCGCGAAATCAGCCCCATTGTGCCGGCGACACTCACCCAGCCGTTGATGGAACTCCCGTGGGAACCGGGAGACACTTTCTATTATACCGGCGGCCCGCACGAAGGGTACGGCACGGGTAGCGCATGGGCGGCAATTGATTTCGGACCGCCGGATGTGCTCGGCAGTTGCTACTATTCCGATGTGCCGAATACCGCTGTCGCTGCCGGGCGAATTTTTCTCGGCAGCAAAGGCGAAACCTACCTCGATTTGGATGCAGACGGGAACCTGCAAACAGGTTGGGTGGTGCTGTACCTGCACATGGTGGCGGATGATTCGCTGACGCAGGGGCAGATGGTTGCCGCCGGGGATGTCCTCGGCTATGCCAGTTGCGAAGGCGGGGTGGCCGATGCCAGCCATCTGCACATCGCTCGCCGTTACAATGGCGAATGGATACCCGCCGGGGGGCGCGTGCCGTTTGTGCTGTCGGGTTGGCGGGTGCAGGCGGGCAATGCCCCGTATGAAGGCACAATGGTTCGCAACGGCGAAACCAAAACTGCCTGCGAATGCTGGGACGAAAGCAACGCGCTGATTGCCGGGCAGTGAACAGTGAATCGCGAAACGTGAAAAATGTGCGCGAAAACCTGATATTCGCCCATTCGCTCATTCGCAGATTTGAAAGAAGGAGACGTAATGAAACAGAAACTCAGATTTCTATTGATTTTTGGGATAGTGCTGGCATTTGCCGCCATTCCGACATCGGCGCAGCAGGGCGTGGGCAGTTCGGCATACACTGCACGCCTGTTGAGCAACGGTTTAAATGTCGGTTCGCTGGCGCCGGGCGAATCATTTTGGTATTCGTATAGCCAGAGTGATTTTGGTGGTGATGTCCAGTCTGTCGTGCTGGAACTGGTTTTCAAACCGGGTGACAGCCGCACCGCGCGGCAGGTTACCTTCGATGTCTATACCTTCGCACAGGTGAAATCGTTTTTGGAAAGCGGTGAACCGCGCGGCAAAAAAACGGGCAGCGGGCAGCTTGTCGAAGCCGATTTTGACGCGAATACTGCCGAACGGTTGTGGGCCGGGACGGTGACCACAGATGAAGTCTATTTTGTCCATGTGCGCAACGCCACCGATTTGACTGCCGATTACCATTTGGTGGCACTGCCGCAGAAAAATGCCGTGCCGACCAGCAGCAGCGCAGTGAATGTCAGCGCGCGCAATCGCGTTAAACCCAACACCGTCCCCGAATTTGACCCTGCCAACCCCAATTCAAAATGGATGTTGACCGCGCAAGCATTGCAGGGGCTTTCTGCTGAAGAAGCCGCGCAATGGCTGGAAAATGCCGCCGCGATGGGCTGGTTCGGCGAGGTAGCGGGCAAGCCACTGGCAGCAGAAACTGTTCCGGTCGAACCGACCGCCGAACCGACTGCCGTTGCTGTGCCCCAAGACCCGTTTGCAGACAATAGCATCTACCCCAGTGACCCGTTGGCATTTCTGCCGAGAAATGTCAATCGGTTGGCGCCACACGCCGAGCACTGGTACTCATTCATAAAAGATGATTTGGATGAAAATATTTTCGAGCAAATGGCGCTGACGCTGTTTACCACCCCCGGCAATGGCAACATTACCGACCGTGTGAATTTTGAATTGTTCACCGGCGACCAATACGGCATTTGGATGCGAGGCACGCCGGAAGATATGCAGAATACCGGCGCGGGCTCGGTTGTCTCTCGCGATGGCGACCCGAACACCGGCGAACATATCTGGAAAGGCGTTATCATCGATGGCGACCGCTATTTCATTCGCGTGCGGAATGACACCGATGAAATTGTGGATTATTATCTGCTGGAAGGTGATGTCATCAACACCGAACTCGGTGACAGCCCCAACGGCATTATCCAAACAACCGTGTTGCCGGCACAGCGAATGCAGGATGTCGCCGTGCCAAACCCGGTTGACCCCGGCACAGATATCGCCAACCCCAAAACGATGGAAATGGGACACAACAAAGGCTTTTTGAAAGCCGGGGAAGATGTGTGGCTCAGTTTCCGCTTCCAAAATTTTGAACAGAAAGAACCGGAACAGCGGCACTATACCATGTACCTCAAAGAATCGCCCGGATTGGGGTATGTGGCCAACGATGTGAATGTGGAAATTTATACACAGCCGCAATTGAATCTGTGGTTGCGGGGTACGCCGAATGATATGACACCCATGGGCGTTGGCTCGCGCGACACATACAACCCCGAAACCAACACCCAACTTTTCACGTGGGATGGCTATCTGATGTCGGATACAACTTATTTTGTGCGCGTGCGGAACGATTCGGTGGAGAACATTTTCTTCGATTTGGATATGCAGTGGCGTTAAAATTACGCACTGCGTTATAAAAAATTGACATCCGCATCGGATGCGATATACTATTGTCAGCAGTCAGCAGTCAGCAGTCAGCAGTCAGCA
>JANTHQ010000068.1 GCA_024762375.1 Anaerolineaceae bacterium | reverse complement strand
GCGCAGATGCCGGTATCGCCGAGAATGTGCGCTGGCTGAAAAAAGTGCGCGATATGCGGGCGCGCGGCGAAGCGGGCGCGGCGCAGTTGGGCGCATCGTTTGGGCTGCATGCCAGTCTCACCCTGTCCGATGAAACGCTGGCGAAATGTGTCGCCGCCGCACAGGGGCTGGACACCGGCTTCCACATCCATTTGGCGGAAGACAAAGCCGACGAGCAGGACAGCCTGCAAAAATACAATATGCGCACCGCCGAGCGGCTGGAGAGTCGCGGCATTCTGGGCGAAAAAACGATCGTGGCGCACGCCATTCACGTGGACGAATTCGAGATGGGCGCGTTAAAACTCAGCGGCACAAAAGTAACCCACCAGCCGCGCAGCAATATGAATAACGCCGTCGGAGTGGCGAAAGTCGAGCGGATGCTGGAAAAAGGTATCACCGTCGGGCTGGGCAACGATGGGTTCAGCAACAATATGTTCACCGAAATGGCATTCACTTACCTGCTGCACAAAAGCCATCAGGGCAACCCGCAGGCAATGGGCGGTAACACCGTGATGGAACTGGCTTTTGAAAATAACGCCAAAATCGCCCAAATCTTCTTCCCGAAACCTGTTGCCGCGCTGGAACCGGGTGCGTATGCCGACATCATCCTGCTCGATTACTACCCATTCACTTACCTCACCGACGGCAATTACCCGTGGCACATCATTTTCGGTATGGATGGCAGCCGCGTCACCCACACCATCGCCGGTGGAAAAATGCTGATGAAAGACCGCGAATTGCTCTATCTGGACGAAAAAGCCATCGCCGCCCACGCCCGAGACCTGTCGGTAAAAGTGTGGGAAAAAGTTGCAGACATGTAAATGATTCGACGACGCGACAATCCGACCATCATTATCACCCAAACCGCACATGGCTGGCTGGCCGGACAATTTGCGGCACACTGGGGCAACGACCGGTTCCGCCTGCCCGTTGACCGGCATGAACTGATGTTAACCGCCAGCAACCACGATCAAGGGTGGTGGCAGTGGGAACAAAACCCAAAAATCAACGAGCGCCAGCGCCCCACCGATTTTTTGGAAATGCCGGTGGATGAGCATTTGGCAATTTGGCGCCGCAGTATCGCTTGTGTGGAAAGTCAAACGCGCTATGGTGCAGTGCTGGTGAGCCAGCATGCCCGTTTTTTGAACGAGAAACGGGTAGCGGCACAGCGCGACCCGCAACCCGAATGGCAGAAACTGGTGGCATTTTGCGAAGACCAGCGAGCATGGGAAACAGCACAGCTTGCCGAATTGCGGCAAATTGCCGTCTATCAGCAAGCGTGCCAACCCGCGCCACTGGCGGCGGCGATGCGCCTGCTGCAGATTTTCGATTGGCTGAGCCTGCTTTTGTGCATGGATGACATCACCGAATCGGTGGTGGCAGATGTTCCGGCGCAATTGCCGGATGAGCGAGTGTCCATTACCCTGAAACCGCTGGCAGATGGTGCGCTGAACATCTCGCCGTGGCCGTTTGCGGAGCCGGAATTTTCAGCGACAGTGCAAACGCGCCGGCTTTCCGCCACAACATTTGCCAGCGACGCCGATTTGCAAGCGGAATGGCATACCGCACCGAAAGATTTGCGTGTGTTCACGTTCCGCGCGGAACGTGAAGAAAAATAATTACCACACAAAGGGGGTGTTCTGATGTCCAAAAAGAAGAAAAAGTCGCCAGCGGCAAAACCGGTCGAGCCACCCGAACATACCGATACACCAAAACCGGAAAAGATGAGCCGCAAGGCTTACGAACGGGAATTGGAAAAATTACAGGTTGAACTGGTCAAATTGCAGGAATGGATTCGGCATGAAGGGTTGAAGGTGGTGGTGATTTTTGAAGGACGTGATGCCGCCGGAAAAGGCGGTGTCATCAAACGGATTACACAGCGGCTGAACCCCCGAATTGCGCGGGTAGTGGCGCTGGGCACTCCCACCGAGCGCGAAAAAACGCAGTGGTATTTTCAGCGATATGTGCCGCATTTACCCGCCGCAGGCGAGATGGTGCTGTTTGACCGCAGTTGGTACAACCGTGCCGGTGTCGAGCGGGTAATGGGGTTTTGCACCGAAGAGGAGTATCGGGAATTTATGCGGTCGTGCCCGGAGTTTGAGCGCATGCTGGTGCGTTCCGGCATTATTCTCATCAAATATTGGTTTTCCGTCAGTGATGAAGAACAGGAGCGGCGTTTTCAAGCACGGCTCACCGACCCGACCAAACGGTGGAAACTTAGCCCGATGGATTTGGAATCGCGGGCGCGGTGGGTGGAGTATTCTCGCGCAAAAGATGAAATGTTCAAATACACCGACATCAAACAAGCGCCATGGTATGTGGTCAATGCGGATGTAAAACGGCACGCGCGGTTGAACTGCATCCATCATCTGCTGAGTGTGATACCGTATGAAGATCTCACCCCCGACCCGATTGAATTGCCGCCACGGCAAGCAGATGTGGGCTATGTGCGCCCGCCCATCACCGACCAGACCTTTGTGCCGGAAGTGTATCCGTAAAATTTTGACACAAAAAAATGGCGAAAATGGGTTTACCCATTTTCGCCATTTGAATGTTGCGGGTATTTAAATCATCGCGTCAACGCCAATCATCAGCATCACAATCAACAAATAAAGATTGGAAACTTTGAAAAGCGAGAGTGCCATTTTGGAACTGGGGTCTTTTAGCAGTTTGATGTTCCGCACCAGCATGTCGATGGTGGCAATGCCGACCGGCACGGCGTAAATCCAGCCCAATGCGGGGTGGAATGCCAACATCAGCGCCGCAAATGCCGTCGCAACGGTGTGGAGCAGTACCCACCATGCGGCAGTGTGCGAGGATGTCTGCACGGGGAGCATCGGTGTGTTGCTGCGGGCATAATCATCTTTATAGGTGATGGCCAAACTCCAAAAATGTGTCGGGGTCCACAGAAAAAGTAAAAATGCCAGCACAACCGCGCCGGGGTCGGCCCAATTGCCGACTGCTGCACTGCCACTCAACACAGCCGCACTGCCGGCTGCACCGCCAATCACAATGTTCAGCAGGGTGCGCGGTTTGAGATAGAGGGTGTACAGAAAAACGTAAATTGCCGCGCCGAGCAGCAAAAAGAATGTCAATGGGGGGTTAAAGGGTAATACCGCCAATGACGGCACCAAAATCATCGCCCCGGCGACATACGGTACCCAGCCTGGCCGTGCGATGGTTCCATCCACCAACGGACGTTTGCTGGTGCGTTTCATCAGCCCATCCGACGCGCGTTCAAAATACTGGTTCAATGCCGATGCGCCTGCCGCGGCAAAACCGCCGGTTACCAGCAACAGCGACAATGCGCCGATACCCGGTGTGCCGTTCGCCGCCAAAAAAGCGCCGCCCATCGAAGCAACCAGCAACAGCACCACAATTCGCAATTTGAAAAGAACCGTTAATGTTTTGAATGATGGAATATTGGCGCGAAGGATGCCAATGGTAGTTTGTGGCGTGGCATTGATTGCAGTTGTTTCGGTCTCAAACGGACTCATGTTTTCTCCCCTTTAAGTCAGTGCTCAATACCAGTAGTTTATGGAGAGGAAATAAAATCCGCATAAAGCCGAAATTAAAACCGCATTAATTGGGGGATTGGGTTACCGTCGAAAGAGAATTTTTGCGAAGAACGAACGATGATTTGCCACGATAGCATATCCCCATTCCACGCCGAAAATGAATGGGCGGCGCGCCAAAAGCCGCGCGATGGCCGGGAAGAAATTGATTTCAACCAGAACGAACAGCACCGCTCGTCCCGCGCGCAAAATTTCCCCTTCGGCAGTGATGACATGCACCGCTTTTCGGCACGCATCCCGCAGTGAGCCGGTCATCGGCGGCGCGGGGCATCGCTGGTATGGCACGGCGAAAAATTTTTCGCCGGAATCTCGCTGCTTGACCCAAGCAACCGACCGCTGTCACAAACCTCAATCGCCATCCCAGATGAGCCAGTGCTGGTGCGGTTGTTTTTTCGGTGTTGGCATAATTTCTCCGTTTGGTAGATTTCACCAAAAAGTGTAACATAAAGCAAAACGAATCCAAAACATCTGAGGCGGTTCTTCTGAAAGTATCAATCATTTTTAATCCAAACGCAGGGGCAAAATCGCTGCAATCCGAAATTCGGCAGGCGGGCAAACATCTCGAACAGCAGGGATGGCAAATCACTTGGGCGACTACCGAATATCCCGGGCATGCCACCATTCTGGCGCAGCAAGCGGCAGCACGCGGCGACGATATCGCCATTGCGGCAGGCGGCGACGGCACAGTGAATGAGGTTGTTAACGGGCTAGTGGGAACATCCACCGCGCTGGCAATCATTCCCGCAGGCACGGCGAACGTTTTCGCCGCCGACATGCGTATTCCGCTGCCGGGCCCGTTGCCGCACCAAACACTGGTTCGCGCCGCAGAAACACTGCTGGTCAGCCATCCGCGCCAAATTGATGTCGGCAGTGCGGTGTGGGGCAATGGCCGGCGGCGATATTTTCTGTCGTGGGTGGGCGCGGGTCTCGATGCGGCAGTGAGCAACGCGGTGGAAAGCGATAAACACACCCATCGGGTGTGGCGTTTTTTGGGAATGTTCGGCTGGTTGATAACAGCGTTTTTCGTTTTGCGCGATTTTCGCGGCACGCGGATGCGCATTTCGCTCGACAACGGGCGCACCATTTCGCGGCGGGTTATTATGGTGACGGTCAACAACGCGCAGTTGTACGGTCGTTTTTGGCGTTTATCGCCCAATGCCAAACTGAATGACGGCTGGCTCGATGTGGTGGTGATGGAGGGCTACGGCTGGCGCTCATCGCTGCGACATATTTTTAATGCCACGACAGGGCGGCTGGTGGATGACCCGGAAACGTTTCTTTTTCGCTCGAAACAGATCTATATTGATGCGAAAGAGCCGATGCCCGTCCATTTAGATGCGGAAAATGTGGGGCAAACACCGCTCACGGTAGAAATTGTCCCGCAATCGCTCACGGTGATGCTGCCGCCCAATGCCCCGCCGAATCGATTTGTTGCCCAAAACTGACCACCGAAAACCACTTTTGGAGAACCTGAATTCGCCGTTTTTCTCGAAAAGAGAAATTGTGGTTATTTTGCAGAGATTTTTGGAATGTCATTCCCGCGAAGGCGGGAATCCATAGCGAAAAACTGTGGATTCCGGACAATTCGCTGCGCGAATTTCCGGAATGACAAAAACTCCGATATGAGGTTTGGAGAGCGCGATGAAATATGTAAATTACGGATTGCTGATTTTTGTAGCAGTGGCAGTTGTCGCCGAACTGCTGCACTGGTCGCCGGTGATGGTCTTTTTTGCCGCCGCACTCGGTGTGGTTCCGCTGGCGGGGTTTATGGGCAAAGCCACCGAGGAACTGGCAATTTACACCGGCCCGAAAATCGGTGGGCTGTTGAATGCCACGTTGGGCAACGCTGCCGAACTCATCATCACGGTGGTGGCGATTCAAAAAGGCGCAGCGAACCCCGAATTGCGCGAAGGGCTGATGTCGCTGGTGAAAGCGTCCATCACCGGTTCGGTGCTGGGCAACCTGCTGCTCATTTTGGGTTTCAGCGTGCTGCTCGGCGGGTTGAAATTCAAACGGCAAACGTTCGACAAAACGCAGGCGGGGGTGAACGCCACCATGCTCATTCTGGCGATTATCGCGCTGGCAGTGCCGTCGTTTTTCAGCCATTCCATCGATGAAGTCAACCACGCCGGGGTGGAATATTTGAGTATTGGTGTGGCGGTGGTGATGATTGCAGTATATGTGTTGAGCATCATTTTTTCATTCCAGCAGAAAACCGAAACGGGACATGCCGAACATCACGCTCCGCAGTGGCGCGTGCGGACAGCGGTGGCGGTGCTGGTGGCGGCGACGGTGGGCATCGCTTTTCTCAGTGAAATTCTGGTCGGGGCGGTGGAACCGGTGGTGGCGCAACTCGGCGTGAGCGAATTCTTTTTGGGGATTATCCTGATTCCGCTGGTGGGCAATATCGCCGAGCATGTGGTTGCCGTGCAGATGGCGCTGAAAAATAAAATGGAACTGTCGCTGGCGATTTCGCTGGGGTCGAGCTTGCAGATTGCGCTGTTTGTCGCGCCGCTACTGGTGTTCATCAGCCTGCTGTTGGGCAATCCGCTGACGCTCACCTTCAATGCGTTTGAAATTGCGGCGCTCATCGGGGCGGTGCTCATTTCCGCGCTCATCTCGCTGGATGGGGAAAGCAACTGGTTGGAAGGGGTGCAGTTGCTGGGGGTATATATCATCATCAGTATTGCGTTTTTCTTTTTACCGGCGTGAGGTCATTTTCGCAGAGGCGTTTCGGCGTACCCGTGCTCGCCGATGAGTGGCACAAACGCCACCGGTGCGAGCGTTTCGGTCATGATATCGCCGGTGGGGAGCAGGGTGATGCGCAGTAACTTTTGGTGTCCCGTTGAACCGACCGGGATGACCAGCGACGCGCCCGGCTTCAGCTGGTCAACCAGCGGCGGGGGAACCTCAGGCGCGGCGGCGGCAACCACAATACCATCGAATGGGGCGTATTTTCGCCAGCCGTAGCCGCCATCCCCCTGCGAGACGGTGATATTCGTGTAGCCCAGCGCGAGCAGATTCTGCCGCGCTTGTGCCGCGAGTTCAGGGATGCGCTCGACGGTGTAAACGTGGCGCACAAATCGGCTGAGCACCGCCGCCTGATAACCCAACCCCGTGCCAACTTCCAAAACAATTGCATCGGCAGGATTTTCCAGCGCTAGTGCTTCCAGCATGTATGCCACAATATATGGCTGCGAAATAGTTTGCCCGTACCCAATCGGCAGGGGCGAATCTTTGTATGCCAAATGCTGGTATTCTATCGAGACAAAACTTTCGCGGGGAACCTCTGCCATGGCAGCGAGCACATGCGGGTCGGAAATCCCGCGCCGTTTCAATTGATTGCGCACCATCGCCGCGCGGGCGCGCTTGAAATCTATCGCCTGAGTTGCCATTTTTGTGCACATCTCCTACCTTTATTATTACACATATTCTGTCCGTCGGCAACCGAATGAGAAAAAATTTCCCCGTTAAAAATGACATAATGTTTCGATGGTGGTATAATGGTACTGCATTATTTTAATCCTAATGGAGGCAAGCCAATGTACACCTACAAAGCAACGATTACCCGTATCGTCGATGGCGATACACTTTATGTGGATATTGATTTGGGTTTTTTTCTGCGGCAGATGATGAAAGTGCGGCTGAAAGGAGTCAATACCCCCGAAATTCGCGGGCCGGAACGCCCGGAGGGGCTGAAAGCCAAACAATTTGTGATTGATACACTGGCAGATTGCCCCGCAGTGGTTGTCAAAACCGATAAAATCGGCAAATATGGACGTTATATCGCCGATGTGTGGTTTTTGCCGGGCAGTGATGACGCGAGTGAAATTCTCTCAAAGGGGAAGAATTTGAATCAACTGTTGTTGAAAAAGAAACTGGCTAAACCGATGGATGACCACGGTCGGGGCGGGCACTAACCCGGCGGAATGCGATGGCGGCGGTGAGATGTGCCCCAAACAGGGTTATCAAACTGCTGATGAAAATCCACAGCAGCAGTACCACCACCGTCCCCAGCGACCCATACACCAATTGAAAATTCGATAGCCCGCTGGTGAGATACCACCCGAAACCGGCGAGCGCCAGCCGCCAGCCCAGTGTGGCAAATGCGCCGCCCCACAGTGCGTCAGACCAGCGCACATCAGTGTTTGGAATCCAGCGGTACAGGCTGCTGAACATCAGCAGGGTGAGCACCAATGGAAAAAGTGTGGAGCGCAGAAAAGCCAGCACCGGGTTGTGGTTGGTAATCAGGCCATCCAGCCAAAATTCTGCCAGCGGGAGTAGGGTCACTGCGGAACTGAGAAAAAGCGAGACGAATAGCAGCATCACCAGCACGCTAATCATGGCGAATGCCACCAGCCGCGTGCCGACGAAACTGCGCGGGCGCGCCGTGAGCCATGCCCGGTCGATGTTGCGCGCCAGCACGTTAAACGCACCCGACCCCGCCCACAGCAGTCCAACCACCGCGGTAATTCCCGCCGAACGCCGTTGGGTGATGATGACATCCAGATTTTGCTCGATGAAATCGCTGGCGGCGGGGAAAAAATTGGTCAGCCAGATGGTAATTTCGCGTTTTACTTCGGCTTCTTCCAAAAAATACGACCCGACCACCACCATAAAAATCAACAGCGGAAAAAGTGAAAATAGAAAATAGTATGCAATGCTTGCCGAGGCTTCGACGGC
>JANTHQ010000067.1 GCA_024762375.1 Anaerolineaceae bacterium | reverse complement strand
GGTGCCGGTTATCAACGGGTTGAGCGATTTCAACCATCCGTGTCAAGCCATGGGCGATTTTCTGACCATTCTGGAGTATAAAGGTTCGTTGGATGGGGTGAATCTGACTTATGTTGGCGATGGAAACAATGTTGCCCGTTCGCTGATGTTTACCGCCGCCAAACTGGGTGTGGATTTTACGATTGCGACACCGGAAGGTTACGAAATCGAACCGGAATATGTGGCGATGGCGGAACAGTTTGCTGCCGAAAGCGGCGCGACACTGCGATTTTTGCACGACCCCATCGCAGCCGTCACCGGCGCAGATGTGATTTATACCGATGTGTGGACGAGTATGGGGCAAGAAGCCGAAGCACAAAAACGGCTGGCAGTTTTCCCGCCGTATCAGATAAACGAAAAATTGGTATCGCAAGCGAAAGATGATGTGATTGTGATGCACTGTTTGCCCGCCCACCGCGGCGAGGAAATCACCGATGCGGTTGCAGACGGCCCGCACTCGGCGCTGTTCCCGCAGGCAGAAAATCGACTGCATGCACAGAAAGGCATTTTGGCGTTGCTGATGGCATAATCGGCACAAAACCGTGTGGAGGTGAGGGTTGGCTGGCAACCGAGAAACGTATAAAAAAGCAATAAACGCGGCAAAGAATTTCGCCCGGCACGCCGATTGGACGAATGCGCTGAAGGCATATCGCACGGCGGCGCAGGAATTTCCCAGCGATGAAACGGCGCTGCTCGGTCTGGCCGATGCTTATTTTGAATTGCAGCAGTTTCAATCGACGGTGCGTGCCCTGCAGCACATCTTAAAAACACATCCCACCCATCAGGCCGCGCTGGATAAAATGGCGGCGGTATTTTCGCATTTGGGGCGCGATGATCAGGCGGCCAAAACGTACATTTACGCCGGAAATTTGCAGGCAAAACAGGGCATGCTCGAACAGGCCGCCGGAAATTGGCAGCGTGCACTCGAAATTGACCCGAATCAGACTCAGGCCCGCAATAATTTGGCGCACGCGCTCCTCCGGTTGGGCGAAACCGATTTGGCGGTGACAGAATTGATTGAATTGGCCGCAATCTTTCAAGAGAAAGCCGCGCCGGAAAAAGCCCGGCAATACTTGCAGGGGGCGATGAAATTAATGCCCAATGCGCCTCACGTGCTGGCGGCTCAAAAAGCGCTGGAGAACGGCACACCCATCCGCGATACCCAAAGTTCCATCGCCGCCGAAGTTGCGCCGGATGCCATCCGACCGGCTCCCTCTGCCGCCGACGAAGCCCTGCTGTCGTTTGCCGCGCTCGACACGAGTGATGACGATGCCCCCGGCAACCCGCGCGAAGCCGTCGAATCGTTGGCGCTGGAAGAATTGGCCGGCGTGTTGTTTGAAGAATCGCTGCCCGATTTGCCCGCCGATGCCGACAAATCAACGGTGGATATGCGCATCAGCCAGGCGATTGACCTGCAAACCCGCGGCGATGTGGATGGCGCTATCGCTGCGTTTGAAGAATTGCTCGAACTCGGTTTTCGCCGGCCTGCAGTTTATTTTTTGCTGGCGAATCTGTATGCCAACGCAGGCAAATGCGATGAGGCTATCGGATATTTGAATCGCGCCCGCACCCACAAAGCCTATCTGCAGGGAATCAATTACACGTTGGGCGAGTGCTATCGGCAGGAAAACGACCTGAAAAATGCGCTGCGCCATTTTGTGGAAGTGTTGCGATTGATTGATATGAACCAGTCGCAGCGAGAAGGCACGCGCGAACTGACGATGACCTATCAACATTTGGTCGATTCATTTTCTGAAAGCGACGACACGCAACGGGTTGGGGCATTGGTCGGCGCACTGGCGCGCTTCCTTTCGACCAAAAATTACGAACAGAAAATCTTGGATGCCCGCCGTCATTTGGGTAATGGCGATGGCAGTTCGGTGAATGCGTGGGTGGAATTTTTAGAAGCGGCCAACCCGGAAGATATTTTGTCGGCTATGGCCGATACCGCCGATTTAATGCAGCGCAAAATGTATATGACCGCTATCGAAGCCTGCTACCGTGCCATCGAAAAATCGCCGTTCTATTTGCCGCTTCATCTGCGGCTCGCCGAGATTTATCGCCGGCAGGATGCCGTCGAAAATAGCATTCGGAAATATCTGGCGGTTGCAGAAGTTTATCAGGCGCGCGGCCAAATGTACCGGGTTGAAGAAATTTACCATCAGGTGCTGAAAGTCGCGCCAATGGATTTGACGGTTCGCCAAAAACTGGTTGAACTGTATATTTCGCGGGGCGAAGTTGATTCGGCGTTGGAGCAGTACCAAATTCTCGCCGATGTTCACTATCAACTGGCACAAATTGAGCAAGCATTGCAAGTGTATCAATCGGCGCTGCAAATTGCCGAACAGGCCAGCGACCCGGTTTATTGGAAAACAAGTTTCTTGCGCCACACCGCCGACATTTACATGCAGCGAGTGGAATGGTCGAATGCGTTGAAAGTGTACGAGCAGCTGGTTAAACTTGTGCCCGATGACGAAGAAGGCATTCAATCGCTGATAGATTTATATTTCAAACTGAACCAAAAAACACGGGCATTGGCGCTGCTCAACCGGATGGAAGCCCTATTTAAACAACAGCAGCGCCCCGAAGCGTGGCATGCATTCCTGCAACAAATGATTGACCGCCGTCCCAGAGAAATGATTCTCAGACAAAAAATGGCGGCGCATTTGGCAGAAACTGGCAAACGGCAAGAGGCTATCGAGCAATATGATTTGCTGGGCGAATTGCAACTGGAAGCGGGATTGCGCGATGATGCGGTGCGCACTATCAAACAAATTTTGCAATTGGAGCCGGATAATCCAGACGGCTATCGTCAACTGCTGCAGAAAATAGAAACGGATATTTAACCGTTCGGAGAACCATTGCTGCCGGATATTTTTTTCACCATCTCTCAATTAAATTGGAACAGCATCATCGATATTTTGCTGGTGACGCTGATTTTCTATTGGATGCTGGTACTGGTGCAGGGCACAAAAGCCGTGCAATTGCTGCGTGGTTTGCTTTTTTTGGTGGTACTGGCTATCACATCCACCAGTATTTTTGACTTGACCGCCTTCCGGTGGCTGATGCGCAACTCGTTGCCTGCGCTGCTGGTGGCGATTCCGGTCATTTTCCAGCCGGAATTGCGGCGGGCGCTCGAACGATTGGGACGCACGGGGTATCTGTTTACCCGAGCCAACCATCCCAGCCGGTTGGAAGAAACACTGCAAACCGTGGCGACGACGGCTCAGCGGTTATCGTCGCAGGGGCACGGCGCGCTCATCGTGTTGGAACGAGAGACCGGTTTGCAGGAATATGTGGAAACCGGGGTGATGCTCGATGCGTTGGTTTCACAGGAATTGCTATTAACCATTTTTTATGTGAACACGGCGCTGCATGATGGTGCGGTCATCATTCGCAACGACCGCATTGTGGCCGCAAGTTGTTTGTTGCCACTCAGCCGCGCCGACACTGAAAGCCATCTCGGCACGCGGCATCGGGCATCGCTGGGGCTCACCGAAAGTACAGACGCGATTGTGGTGGTGGTGTCCGAAGAAACCGGCATCATTTCCGTGTCACACAACGGGCGGATGATTCGCAATTTGGACGAAACCAGATTGTTCAAAATTCTCACCGCGTTCTACCGCTCGCAGTTAACCCGTGCCGTGCCGAAATGGGTGAGATTCATTCAAAAATTACCATGGAGCCGGAAACCAAATGGCGATGCGCCGTAGTTTTTCGGCGGATAATAATTTATGTCCAAACGATTCTTCTCGCAGTTGGGGACACTTCTATTGGCGTTTGGGATGGCATTTTTGGTCTGGGTGGCCGCCATCCGCGAAGCCGACCCCATCATAACCCAAAACTTCAACCAACGTGTGCCGGTGAAAATCATCCCGCCGCGCAATACGCTTTTTGTGGTCAATCAAGATTCGCTGCCGTCTGATGTGCAGGTGACCTTGCGTGCGCCCCAAAGCGTGTGGCAAAATCTCACGCTCAGCCGCATTCGAGCGACCATCGACTTGTCAGGGTATGATGCCGGGTTGTTTGATGTGCCGGTTCAGGTTGAATTGCTGGAAAAACAGGCCGTTGTTGAGACAGTTGTTCCGTCAGAAGTTGGCGTGGAACTCGAACCGCTGGCGGAAAAAACACTGCCGGTTACGGCCGATGTGCTCGATGCGCCGGCGCAAGGGTATTTCAACCGCTCGCCGACTGCCAGCCCGGACAACGTGATTGTCAAAGGATCGGCGGCGGCTGTCGAGCAAGTGGCGACGGTGCTGGCACAAATTTCCATTGACAACAGCAAAGAAACGGTCAAAAAAGTCGTGAAACTATCGCCCCGTGACAGCAACGGAAACATCGTGCTGGATGTAACATTGGACCCGGCAGAAAGTCTGATTACCGTGCCCATCGAACAGCGTTTCGGCTATCGGGATGTGTCCGTCAAAGCGAATGTTCAGGGGCAACCGGCGTCGGGATACTGGGTCAGCAGCATTTCGGTTGACCCGGCGACCGTCACGCTGGTGGGTGGCCCCAGTGTGCTGAAGGACGTGGCCGGCTTCATCGAGACATCGCCGGTGGATATTTCCGGCGCAACCGCCGATGTCATCAAACGTGTGCCGCTCGATTTGCCGCCCGGTGCATCGGTGGTGGTAGATGGCAATGCGGAAGTCGAGACCGGCCGCAGTGTGCTGGTCACAGTTGGCGTTTCGGCGTTAACCGGTGGCCGCACCATGCAGGTTGGCTTAACCGTGCAGGGCGTTCGGCAAGATTTGGCATGGAGCGCGGCGCCAAACACCGTCGAAATTATTTTGTCCGGGCCATTGCCCATCTTGCAAAGCTTAAAACCCGATGATATTACCGCCATTGTGGATGTATTCGGGCTGGGGGCCGGTGTGTATCGCTTGCAGCCGGAAATTGTTCATCCCGATGGGGTGGTGGTCAGCAGTTTACTGCCGGATACCATCGAAATTACGTTGAGTCAAATTGCTCGCCCCACACCGACACCCACTGTCGCACCGACACCATCGGCGACGGGCACACCGTCATTCTCCATCACCCCGACGCCGGTCATCACCGCCACTCTGACCCCTTCACTCACCGATACCATCAGCAGCACCCTGCGCATTACCGGGACCACAGGACTGGCGCAAATGCCTGTTTCGCCGGTGGCGACCCCCGGCTTCACCACAACGGTCACCGCTACCGCTACCTCAACCGTCACTGCGACGCAAACCACGGAGTAATTATGCCGAAACCAGTTGTTGCCCTTGTGGGCAGACCAAACGTTGGAAAATCCACGCTGTTCAATCGAATTTTGGGACAGCGGCTTGCCATTGTCGAAGATTTGGCCGGCACAACCCGCGACCGTCTGTACGGCGATGCCAACTGGATTGGACGCGATTTTCTGCTGGTGGATACCGGCGGGTTTGAACAGGACATGGAAAGTCGCACGCCCCATCCCGGCGATTTGGGCCATGTTGCCGGGGTTGAGAGCGGCCTGTTTTTGAGCGAAGTAAAAAGCCAAGCACATCTGGCGATGGAGGAAGCCGATGTCATCGTATTTGTCGTCGATGCGACCACCGGCATTACCGCCAGCGATGAATTGGTGGCAGATGTGCTCCATCGCGCCGAAAAACCGGTCATTCTGGCCGTAAACAAAGCCGACAACAAATCGTTGCGAGATAACGCCGTGGAGTTTTATGCCATCGGTTTGGGCGACCCATACCCCGTTTCGGCACTGCATGGGTATGGCACCGGCGATTTACTCGATGCGGTGGTGGCTGCGCTGCCACCGTTTGAAGCTGAAGAAGAGGACGATGACCGCCTGAAGATTGCTATTTTGGGGCGGCCAAATGTCGGCAAATCTTCGCTGGTGAACAAATTGCTGGGGTATGAACGGGTTATCGTGTCGGATGTGCCCGGCACAACCCGCGATGCAATCGACACCGCTATTCAATTTGAAGAGGAAGAAATTGTACTGATTGATACCGCCGGAATCCGTCGGCGGGGAAAAATCGAACCGGGTGTGGAAAAACACAGCTTTCTGCGAACCATCAAAGCCATCCGCCGGGCAGATGTGTGCCTGCTGGTTATGGATGCTACCGACCCCGTAACCGCGCAAGATGCTCACGTGGCGGGATACATTTTAGAAAACTACAAAAGTGTGATAGTGGTGGTTAACAAGTGGGATTTGGTGGCGAAAGATACCTACACCATGCAGGAATATACCGAACACATTCGTCGAGAACTCCGGTTTATGGATTTTGTACCGGTGATTTTTACCTCTGCGCTGACCGGGCAGCGGGTGCAGAATGTGCTTTCGCTGGCGGTGCAAGTTTTCCACCACCGCGTGCGGCGAATTTCCACCGGCGCACTGAACCGATTCTTGAAAGAAGCTGTCGGCAAAAATCCGCCCAAAGGGGCCAAACGCCACCGCTTGAGATTCTATTATGTTACGCAAGTGGATGTTGCCCCACCGACATTCGTCTTTTTTGTGAATGACGCCAAACTGGTGCATTTTACCTACAAACGATATCTGGAAAACCAGCTTCGCAGCAATTTTGAGTTTTTGGGCACACCACTGCGATTGGTTTTTCGCAACCGCAGCGAGGAATAAAAAACGGGGCGAACATCATGTTCGCCCCCGAATTTATGCAGTCAATTCATCCAATGCTTTCAGCACCTGCTCCGCGTGAGTTTTGGGTTTAACTTTGCGGAATACGCGCGCGATATTCCCATCCGGGTCAATCAAAAATGTGGTGCGCTCGTTGCCCCAATACGCCTTGCCGAACATTTTCTTCTGCACCCAAACATCATACGCCTGCGCGATGGTATGGTCTTCATCTGATGCCAGCACAAACGGCAAATTGTGTTTCTCGCGGAATTTCGCCAGTTTTTTGGGTGAATCCGGGCTGCAACCGATAACCACTGCGCCTTTCGTTTCAAATTGCGGAAAGTCATCACGGACTCCCTGCGCTTGAATCGTTCAACCGGGGGTTAGCGCTTTTGGATAAAAATAGAGTACCACCCAATGTCCCCGAAAATCGGAGAGTTTGACCGGATTCTCCCGGTCATCCACGGTTTCAAAATTTGGGGCAGGGATGCCTGCTTCAATTGCCATAGTTCCTCCTACATTTTGCTGATGGGATTTGTT
The DNA here is from genome assembly GCA_024762375.1 of Anaerolineaceae bacterium. Taxonomy (GTDB): domain Bacteria; phylum Chloroflexota; class Anaerolineae; order 4572-78; family 4572-78; genus JANTHQ01. Next base: position 1,182 of record JANTHQ010000067.1, on the reverse strand, counting down.
GTCACGTACTACTATACGCGAATTGCCACCGGAATGCAATTCGTCTAAAATTTGCAGACGGCATTTTACGCCGGGAGATAAAATGGAACCGATTGTTTTGCTGGTAAATGATATTATGTTCGCCACCCGATTGGAGAATCTGGTGCGGCAAGCGGGGTTCACCCCGATTTTTGCGGTGGATGAAGCGGCGTTGACCCGCTCGATGACCCGCGCCCCGGTGCTGGCGATTGTCGATATTTTTTCGCCCGGCCTTAATTGGGAACCACTGGTACGGCAGATAAAAGGTCCCGGCAGAAAAAGCGACCACGTCCCGGTGCTGGCATTCGGCCCGCACACCGATGCGCCCCTGCGCCGCCGCGCCCTCGATGCCGGCTGTACCGCTGTCGTTGCCCGTTCGGCAATTGTATCGCAATTGCCTGCGCTGGTTGAAAAACATCGCTGGCGGGTGGAACACACCTGCTGCGGCGAGTCGCTGCCGCCGCTGGTGGTGCGCGGGCTTGAAGAGTTCAATCGCGGGCAATATTACCGCTGTCACGAAACGCTGGAGGATGCATGGAATGCAGAATCGCGTTCGGTGCGGTTGCTGTATCAGGGCATCCTGCAAATCGGCGTCGGCTTTTTCCACATTACAAAAGGCAACTGGCGCGGTGCGATGAAAGTGCTGGAACGCGGCATCCCCAAAATTGCGCGGTTTGCGCCGGCGTGTCAGGGGGTAGATGTGGCATCACTGCTGGCAGATGCTCAAACTGTCCATACCGAAATTTTACGGTTGGGCGCAGATGGGCTGGCGGATTTCGATGTGGCACGCTTGCCCAAAATTTCGTGGAAGGATTGAGCGATGCGCAGAAACTTCGGTTGGAAAATCTGGCTGCCGCCGATTGTGCTGCTGGCAATCGGGGCGATTGTGCTGTGGTTCGCTCCGGCGGAAAAAACGATGGGGAACGGCATAAAACCCGTTTATGTCCACGTGGCATTTTCATGGGCGGGGATGGTCGGTGTGGTGCTGGGCGGCTTGCTGGGGTTGTGGATTTTAGCGAAAAACGACCGGCGTGCACACGAATGGATGGAATCTGTGGCGTGGGTGGGCGTAATTTGGTTTTTGCTGGGGGTGATCATCAGTTTTGCCGCCGCGAAAGCCAACTGGGGCGCTATTTCCATCAGTGAACCGCGCACGGCGGCGGG
>JANTHQ010000066.1 GCA_024762375.1 Anaerolineaceae bacterium | reverse complement strand
CAGTGGCGGGCGCATCGGGAACCAGTTTTCGCGAACGGAAAATGCGTTCGAGCAGTATCATCAATACCACCAGTAGCGCCAGTCCGGTAAATGTCAATCCCAGCCCCAGCGCGCTCAATATCAATCCCTGTTCCAATAATTCAGTCATGGCGATACCTCCGGTTACAGTGGGATGTTGCCGTGTTTTTTCGGCGGGGATGACACTTGTTTGTCGCGTAGTAATTCGAGCGCGGCGATGAGTTTGGGGCGTGTTTCGGCGGGTTTGATGACATCATCCACATGCCCGCTGGCTGCAGCGGCATACGGTTTCGAGAATTTTTCTTGGAATTGTGAGACCAGCTCGGCACGCTGTTCGTCGGCGTTTTCTGCATCTTTCAGGCTTTTTCGGTACAAAATGTTGACCGCGCCTTCTGCGCCCATCACTGCGATTTCGGCGGTGGGCCAGGCGTACACCATATCGGTGCGGGTGTATTTGCTGGCCATCACAATATATGCGCCGCCATACGCTTTGCGGGTGACGACGGTCAGTTTGGGAACGGTCGCTTCGGAATAGGCGTACACAATTTTTGCCCCGTGCCGAATGATGCCGCCGTGTTCTTGGTCGGTACCGGGCAAAAAGCCGGGCGAATCGACAAAAGTGATGAGCGGAATATTGAATGCATCGCAAAAGCGGATGAACCGCGCCATTTTGTCAGAGGCGTCAATGTCGATAACACCTGCCAGCACCAGCGGCTGCTGGGCAACGATGCCGACCACTTGCCCGTGCATCCGGGCAAATCCGACGATGGCGTTTTCGGCGAAATGTTCATGCACCTCCAAAAAACTGTCGGTGTCTACCACCCCGTGAATCACATCGCGCATATCATACGCCGTGCTGGGGTCGGTGGGAACGACCGTGTTCAGTGCATCGTCCATGCGCCACGACGGGTCAGTCGGTTCGATGGCCGGGGCGGGTTCAGCATTGTTTGGGGGCAAGTAGCTCAACAGTTTGCGGGTCAGTTCCAGCGTTTCTTTTTCATCATCCGCCGTAAAATGCGCCACCCCGCTGACCGTGCTGTGGGTCATCGCCCCGCCCAACGTTTCCAAATCGACTTCTTCGCGGGTGACGGTTTTGATGACTTCCGGGCCGGTGATGAACATGTGGCTGGAACCGCGCGTCATAATCACAAAATCGGTCAACCCCGGCGAATAGACGGACCCCCCGGCGCACGGTCCGAGCATCACACTAATTTGCGGAATGACGCCGCTGGCTTGCGTGTTTCGCCAGAAAAGTTCGGCATACGCGGCGAGACTGTACACGCCTTCTTGAATCCGCGCGCCAACCGAATCGTTCAACCCGATGACGGGCACGCCGGCATCCATGGCCATATCCATAATTTTGGCGACTTTCTGCCCCTGCACTTCGGAAAATGAGCCGCCGAGCACAGTGAAATCTTGCGCGAAAACGCACACCCGCCGCCCGTCAATTTTGCCAAAACCGGTAACGACGCTATCACCGGGGTGGCGCTTTTCCTCCATCCCGAAATCGGTGTGGCGGTGGGTGGTGTAGGCGTCCACTTCTTGAAAACTACCTTCATCCAGCAAAAGGTTGATTCGCTCGCGGGCGGTGAGTTTCCCTTTGGCGTGTTGGGCGGCGACACGTTTTTCACCACCGCCGGCCTGTGTTTTTGCCCGCCACGCATCCAATTCGTTCAGCAAATCTTGATGAGTGGGGGGCGATTGAGGTCGCTTTTCTGCCATAATCCCTCCTCGGACAATCGCATATATGGTAGAATTTTTGAAGGTTAAATTTGTGCCAGTGCTTGCGCCAAATCGGCGATTAAATCTTCGGCGGCTTCGATGCCGACTGAGTAACGGATGAGACTGTCGGAAATGCCCATCGCGGCGCGTTCTTCCGGCGACATGCCGGAATGGGAAGTGGTTGCCGGGCGGGTGATGAGCGATTCAACCCCGCCGAGACTCGGTGCGCTGGTGGGCAGTTGTACCGCGCTCACTACTTTTGCGGCAGCATCGGTATCGCCGTTTATCTCGAAACTGATCATTCCACCGAAGCCGTCAAACAATTCACGGGCGCGTTGGTGCTGTGGGTGGCTTTCCAACCCGGGATAGTTGACTTTTTTCACGGCGGGGTGGTTCGCCAAAAATTGCGCCACTTTCATGGCGTTTTCATTGTGCCGCTGCATGCGCACGCTGAGGGTTTTCAGGCCGCGATAGAGCAGGTAGCAGGCGTGTGTGTCCAGCGAGCCGCCGAGATGGTTCAGTTTTAAATGTGCTTTTTTCACCAAATCGGCGCGCCCGATGATTGCGCCGGCGACGATATCGGAATGGCCGTTAAGATATTTTGTGGCGCTGTGCAGCGACAGGTCGAAACCCCATTCGGCGGGCCGGAAGTTGATGGGGGAGGGGAATGTGTTGTCGATGAGCGATACCAACCCGTGTTTTTGGGCAAAGGCGACGACGGTTTTTAAATCGGGAATATCGAGCAATGGGTTAGTGACACTTTCCACCAGAATGGCTTTGGTGTTTGGCCGTAACAGCGATTCCCATGAATCGGGGTTGTTGCCGTCAATAAAATCGAAACTCACGCCAAAGTCAGGCAATTCGTGGGTAATGAAGGCGTGTGTGCCGCCGTATGCCCCACCGAGTGCCAGCAGGTGGTCGCCCGCGGTCAGCACAGCCAACAGCGCGGTAGAAATTGCTGCCATGCCGCTGCCGGTCACCAGCGCGGCTTCCGCGTTTTCCAGTGCCGCGAGTTTTTGGTGCAACACATCGTGGTTGGGGGTGTTGCTCAAACGCATATATCGCTGGGCGTGATAGCCCTTTGTGCCGGTGCTGGATTCGAAAGTGGAGGATTGGAAGATGGGCAGGTTGACCGCGCCTTCGATGAGCGGGTGAATTTCTCCGGCGTGAATGATTTTGGTTTCGATATTCTTAAAGGATGATGACATACTAACCTCGGTTTTTGAGAAATAAAAAAGGTTGCACTACGCAGGCAACCTGTAAATGTTACACTGCTTCGTTGCGAGTAACGGTTGTGAGCGTAGTACAACCTGATACATTGATATTTAATTCGGGCAACAACACATCAGAGATATCGCGTTATGGTGAAAGTGGGTTACGGTTTCCACACTTTCCAGATATTACCAACCATATCGGGCCCCGGTTTGAGGGTTGGTTTGCCGGGTTGCCATTCGGCGGGGGTAACTTCTTTGCCGCCGGTTTCCCGCACGAGTTGGAACGCTTTTACTTGACGAATGGTTTCGTCCATATTGCGTCCTACCGGCGGGGTGAGCACTTCCATTGCTTGGATGACGCCATCGGGGTCAATAATGAACCGCCCGCGCATTTCAACGCCGGAGTCTTCATCATAAACGCCGTACACTTTGCCGACATTTCCGGCGGCGTCGGTGCCCATTTGCCATGGGATGCCACCATCAACCATTTTGGAGAGTTCGTTGTCGTTCCACATTTTATGCGTGAAAATGCTGTCCACGCTCATCGAAATAACCTCGACGCCGAGGTCTTGCAATTGCTGATACCGGGCAGCGACCGCTGCCAATTCGGTAGCTCAAACGTAGGTGAAATCACCGGGATAGAAACAGAGTAACACCCATTTCCCCAGATAGTCGGAGAGTTTTACACTGGAAAATTCGCCTTTAAAATAGGTTGGCGCCTGAAAATCGGGCGCGGGTTTACCAACTTTTGCTTGTACCATTTGTACCTCCTTTTGGTTTTCGGTTGGTGGCGTTGATTCTTCAACGGCTGAATCGGTTACACTTGCGCCAGTGGGTCTGGCACAGCCAACATCTGCCATAAGACACCTCTCTTGTTAATGTGCGATACTGCTGATGGTTGTTTTTTCTGCCTAAAGCTGCCTGCCATCGCCATTGATGGCAAACAGCTCTCGAAAGAAAAATTGCCGTTGGGGCACACTGTTCCGTGCCCCAACGGAGTGTATTTTATTTTACCACGCCTGCTTTCAGCATAGCCATATAAACTCGTTCGGCGGAATACGGCGGGCCATCCAGCCGCACACCGACGGCATCATACACGGCGTTTGCCAGTGCGGCGATGGTCGGCACCATGGGGTGCTCGCCAACACCGCGTGCGCCCCACGGGCCATCGTCTTGCGGTTCTTCGACGATGATGGTGGTCATTTTCTTCGGTATATCGGTGGTGGTGGCGATGCGGTAATCGACAAAACTGGGGTTCTGCATATAGCCGTCTTTGAGCATCATTTCTTCAAAAATTGCGGAACTCAACCCCTGCACAAAACCACCTTCCATTTGCATGTGCACCAAATCTGGGTTGATGGCACGTCCCATGTCGAATGCAGAGACGGCATTGATGACATCTATCTTGCCGGTTTCCAAATCGACTTCCACTTCCAGCGCTTGTGCGCCGGTAGTGTAGTGTACCACAGCCCGTTGGCCCTGACCAGTTTCTTTGTCCAGCCCCGTGACGTATGTGGGCATAAACTTGCCCCGTCCGATGATGGGGCCGCCAATCCAGCCCTGGTCGTTTTCTTTGGGAATGCCGTAAATAACGATGTTTTTCAGTGAGATGTCGCGTTCGCTTTTGTAGCTGACGACTTTCCCTTCCACGATGTCCAAATCGTCCACATTTTCATCCCACGCTTCGGCGACCATATCCAGAATTTGCTGACGGGCATCTTCGGCGGCGCGTTTGACCGCGTTGCCCATGCTCCATGTCAGCCGGCTGGCGACGGTTTGCCATTCATACGGGCTGTATTGGGTGTCTAATGGCCCGGCGATGCGCACCCAGTCCATCGGCACGCCGAGCGCGGCGGCAGCCATCTGCGCGGCGACAGTAAACGCACCTTGCCCAATTTCTTGCCCGCCGACACCGACCACCACTGTGCCGTCCTCGGCGAATTCCACCCATGCGCTGGAACCGGGGTTCGGCGGCATGGCGGGGGCTTTCCACATCAGAGCGATACCTTTGCCGCGCCGTTTGTTCGGGGCGCTGGGCGGCGATTTTTTGCCCCATTCGATGGCATCGGCAACTTTTTCGATGCATTTCGACAAGCCGGTCGGGTGCATTTTCATACCGGTTGCCAGTGTGTCGCCACCCTGAACCACGTTTTTCAGGTGGAATTCCACCTTGTCCATACCGATTTCGTTTGCCAGTTCATCCATTACCTGCCCGATACCGGCGTGCAATTCTGACATGCCAAACCCGCGATATGCCCCCCCGATGGGGTGGTTGGTGTACACACACAGGCTGTCGGTTTTGACGTTGGGGATATCGTATGGGCCGGTGCTGCTGTATCCGCCGGCACGGGTGATGTTCACGCCGTATTCGGTGGATGCGCCGCCATCCCAGTACATGGTATTTTCCATGGCCAGCAAATTGCCATCGGCGTCGCAGCCCACTTTTAGTTTGATGGTCAATCCCTGCCGCACAAAGTTGGTGTAAAATTCCTCTTCGCGGGTTAGGCGGAATTTGACGGGATAGCCGGGCACTTTGGTGGCAATAGCCACCGGGATGGCTTCCATCGTTACCCCGGCTTTACAACCGAACCCACCGCCGACATACGGGGCGATGACGCGCATATCGCTTTGAGAAATGCCGAGCGTTTTGGCGATGAGGTTTCGCTGGGCAAAAGGCGACTGCGATGATGCCCACAGCGTCACCTTCCCCGTTTCGTCCATCTGCGCGATGGCAACGTGCGGTTCGATGGGGACGTGTTGCACATGCGGCACGCGGATGGTTTTTTCGACCACAGCGGCGCATTCTTTAAATGCGGCTTCGGTGTCGCCTTTGCGGATTTTGAAATGGTTGGAAATGTTGGTGCCCGGTTGGGGGAAAATGAAATTCGGCACTTCGTATTCACCCAATTTCGGGTGGATAATCGGTGCTTCGGGGGTGGCGCCATACACTGCATCGGTAACGGCTTCCAACACTTCGTATTCCACATCAATCAGTTCCAGCGCCTGTTCGGCGATTTCTTCTGACACAGCGGCCACACCGACCACCGGCTCGCCAACGAAGCGGACGCGGTTGAGCGCGAAAATGTGTTTGTCTTTTAGATACAATCCGATACGGTTGGGAAAATCTTTGCCGGTGACGACCGCTTTTACGCCGGGCAGCGCTTCGGCTTTGCTGGTGTCAATCGATTTGATGAGTGCGTGCGGGTATGGGCTGCGTTTTACGCGGGCGTACAGCAATTTCTTCCCGAATTGAATATCGTCGGCATAGATTGCTGCGCCGGTTACTTTTTCCCGCACGTCAATGCGGGGCACACTTTTTCCGATTAAATCGGGTATTTTTTCGGTTTGAGCCATGACCATAAGCCAACTCCTTTTTTTATGTGTTTGAACCTGTGCCGACAGATTATTCTTCCGATTGTGCCGCGATTTTCACGGCTTTTTTCACGCCATCAACGATGCGGACATAGCCGGTGCAGCGACATAGATTGCCCACCAGCGCTTCACGAATTTCATCATCGCTGGGGTTGGGCGCGCGCAGCAACAGTGCTTTGGACGAAATGAGCATGCCGGGTGTGCAGAAGCCGCACTGCACCGCGCCGCTTTCGACGAATGCCTCTTGCAGCGGGTCAAGTTGATGGTCGTGTGCCAGCCCTTCGACGGTGGTAACGGTTGCGCCATCGGCTTCTACTGCGAGTACCATGCAGCTGTTTACCGGTTCGCCATTGAACAGGACGGTGCAGGCCCCGCATTCGCCGGATGCACAGCCATTTTTGGTGCCGGTCAGCGCCAATTCTTCACGAATCATTTCCAGCAGAGTCATATGCGCGGGAACTGTTACCACTTCGGTTTCGCCATTAACGGTTAAAGTAATTGTATGATGTGCCATCGTTCCTCCACTATCCCTGTAATTTTCCCCAAACGTCCGATACGGCACGTTTGACCAGATTGCGCACCATCAGTTTGCGATATTCAGCACTGCCGCGGGTATCGCTGATGGGGGTGCTGGCATCCATAGCGGCTTGTGCGGCGGCGGTGATGGTGTCATCGGTGATGGGGCTGTTTGCCAGAATGTCTTCGGCGGCGGTGGCAATCAGAGGCACGGGGGCAACGGATGCCAATGCAATTTTGAAGCGGAAACCGGACGCAGTGGCGCTATCGGGGTAGCCCAGCACGGTCACGCCGACGATTGCCAGGTCGCCATCGTTGTTGCGGTTGAGTTTTATGTACCGTCCGACGGCATCGGCGGGTGGCAATGGAAAATGTACGGCGGTGGCGATGTCGCCCGGCTTGAGATTGGTTTTGCCCGGGCCGTGGAAAAATTCGCTCAACGGTTCGTCGCGTTCGCCGTCTACGCCGTAAACGTGCAACACGCCACCCAGCAGAATACTCGCGCCGAGTGTATCGCCGGCGGGAGAGGCATTGCAAATGTTGCCGACGATGGTGGCGCGGCTGCGCAGTTGATAGCTGGCGACGCTGCGCGCGGCTTCAACCAGCAGCGGATAATGTTCCTGTGCAAATGGCGAAGCGGCAACCTGATTCATGTTTACGGCCGCGCCGATGGTCAAACCATTTTGCGGGTCGAATGTGATGTTGCGCATGCCTTCAAGATTTTTGACATCCACCACGAATTTATCATGCCACGCTTTGTCTCGCATTCGCACAAACGTGTCGGTACCGCCCATAAACGGGCGGGCTTCTCCGGCGTGCTCAGCCAAAAATGCGCTGGCTTCGGCGAGTGAGGCGGGTTTGATGTATTCGAATGGTGGAAGCCCCGGGGTTGGGTTAAGAGCCATATAGACCTCCTTGGGTGATTTGAGATTGGTTACTCGAGATTGATGGTTTTTGGTAAACCACCAATCCCCAATTGCCAATTCCGGTTGAGAAGGTGGCGGCAATACCGCCACCTTTCAATAGTGCGGTTCAGCGGACAACTGAAGCCTTCGTGATGTTAATGGTCCAAACTAATTTCAATATTATCCCGATCCGGAGCGGGGAAGATGCGGAAAATGAGGTTCAGGATAATGCCCAGCACGGCGGCGGTTGCAATTGCGGGCCAGCCGCTGGGGAAGATACCTTGCAGCAGTGGGATGGGCAAAAATCCGCCGGGGTAGCCAATGTTTCCACCGATACCCACGATGAGGATGACTGCACCAATGGCTAATTGTTTCGGGTCGAACAAATTGACTTTTTCCGAAATCATCAGCGCAATACCTTGCATCCCGATGACGCCGAACAGGTAGATGGCCAATCCGCCGCTGACCGCTGTCGGCACGCTGGACACCGCATCTTTCAGCGGGCCGATGAAGCCGAGCAGCACGGCGATGAACCCGGCGGTCATCAACACCGGTCCGGAGTAGTTGCGGGTGATGACCATCAGCGAGTTATTTTCGCCGTAGTTTGTGCCGGCGGT
>JANTHQ010000065.1 GCA_024762375.1 Anaerolineaceae bacterium | reverse complement strand
GGATAACGCCAACGATTTGTGGGCACTGCTCGATGAACGGCTGCGCGAAGGGCATCAGCGCATTGACATTTTGGCGCACAGTCGTGGCGGGCTGGTCGCGCGGTCGCTGGTGGAATTACTGGGTTACAGCGACGCTATCCGGCATGTTGTATTTGCCGCCACACCCAACAGCGGCAGCAATTGGGTTAGCCCTCAAAATTGGGGCAACGCTGCCGACCATCTGATAAACATGCTGCATTTAGATAATTTCGGGTTTTACGGGCGGCTCAGTAGTTTTTTGGCCCGATTGCTCGTCAACCAAAGTGCGCTGGAACGGCTGGCATCGGCGGTGGAATCGCATCTGCCGGGCATCAAAGCGCAAAACCCGCAAGCCATCGGCCCGAATGATTTTCTGGGGAAACTCCAGCGCGGCAACGGCCCGCCAAACTCGGTGACGTATGCGGCGGTCGCCGCCAATTACGAGCCGCCCGGTTCGCAATTGACGCTTGGGTCGGTGGTGAAAAAAGCGTCAGCCCGATTGAGCGATTCTGTCACCGATAATTTTTTGGCATCATACAACGATTTAGTGGTGGACACGCCGCGCGTTTGGGCAGTTGACCCGGAGCCGGGAATGGACAGCAGCGAAGCGATGCCCTGGCTGCCCGGACAAAATTTACTGGTGTACAATCCCGGCCAGCAGATGAAATTGCCCGGCGGCGCAATGTCGCTGAATGTGGCGGGCGTACATCACTCTAACATGCTTTATTACCGCCAAACGCGAAATTTCATTCGCGACCGGTTACGGCGCTGACACAAAAAACCGCGGGCCTGCGATAGATTGCAAGCCCGCGGTTTTCATTTTCCCGTTATTCCAAAATCGGTTGGATGGCTGTTTGCAGCACGGTAAACGGCTGCGGGCCAACAAATAGCTGCCCGTTCACATCAATGGTGGGGCGGGTGCGAATGCCGAGCGCGCGGCGGCGCTGGTCTTGCGCTTTTACCCGTTCAACATACGTTTGAGCATCCACACACTGATTGAACTGGTCGTGGTCCATATCAACCTGCAATGCCAGCTCTTTTATCACCGCACGGACATCGCCGCCATACAATTGCGATTCAAACTCGAACAGCACATCATGCAGTGGCCAAAAACGATTTTGGTCGGCGGCACATTCGGCGGCGTTGTGCGCCTGCACCGAACGGTCCGCATGGTCCAAAATAGGATTGAACACCAGCAGTACTTCGCCCGATTTGACATACGTTTCTTTCAGTTCAGGCTCTGTTCCCAACACGTAGGAACGGCAGGTCGGTCACAAAAAGTCCGAATAGTCAACCACGACCACCGGTGCATCGGGGTTGCCGAGCGTGGGCAATCCATCGGCTGTACGGCCCTCGACCGAAAGCCAGTCGGGGGCGGGTGTTGGGCTGGGTGGTGCAACCGTGTCTGTCGGGGCAACGGTTGGTTTCTCCATTGCCACAGCATCGGTTGCGGCGGGAGACGGAGCTTTCGCGGCGGTGGCTGTGGGCGGCAGCGGCGTCTCGGTGGGTTCGGGAGTTGGCGATGGCGCTGGTTTTTCGGTGGGCGGGGGTGGTGTCGCGGTGGGGGCGGTGTTCGCAACCGTGCCGCCACACGCAACTGCCAGCAGTGCCATTGCCAGCAAAATAAATACAACTGGGGAATATCGTTTCATAGCGTCTCCTTTTGCTATCGGTGATATTCCCTCCTCTCCACATGGTATCTTACCGATTTTCCGATTTTCACCAAAAAGCAAAGTATTTTTACGTAAAGATTTTTTTGCTTTCGTGCCAAGTTTCTGCTATTATTTTCCACCGACAGGCAGCCAAAAGCATTTTCCCACCGGCTGAAAAATTCTATTTTTGAAAGGAGCGCTATGGCAAAAGAACCCATTCGGTTGACGAGCCTGAGCAACTGCGCTGGTTGAGCCAGCAAGTTGGATCCAGAGATCCTGGCGCAGGTTCTGCAGCCACTTCAACAATTGCAAAAGAATAGTCATCCAGATGCGCTGCTGGTGGGACTGGGAAAAGCGGATGACGCTGCCATTTACAAACTGAACGAGGAACAAGCGGTGATTACCACCACTGACTTTTTTACCCCGGTGGTGGATGACCCGTATGATTATGGCGCTATCGCAGCGGCAAATTCGATGAGCGACGTGTATGCCATGGGCGGCGAAGTACTCTTCGCGCTGAACGTGGCCGCGTTTCCGCCCCAATTGAGCACCGATATCCTCTCGGAGATTATTCGCGGGGGGGCAGAAAAAGTGCTCGAAGCGGGGGCAGTCATCGCAGGTGGACACAGCATCCAAGATGAAGAGCCGAAATATGGCCTCGTCGTGGTGGGAATGGTTCACCCCGACAAGATTTTCATCAAAGGTGGCGCCAAACCCGGCGACAAACTGGTGCTGAGCAAACCCATCGGTACGGGAACCATCAGTACCGCGTTAAAACAGGGCAAAGCCGATGAAGCCCACACCATCCCGATGGTTGAGTCGATGAAACGGCTAAACCGTTTTGCCGCCAAAGCCGCGCAAGAGGTGGGGGGCATCAAAGCCGTCACCGATGTAACCGGTTTCGGATTGTTGGGACACGGTATGGAAATGGCCGATGCCAGTGGTGTCGGTTTCCGCATCAGTTTTAGCCAAATTCCATTGTTAGATGGCGCGACAGAATACGCAGATAAATTTTTCTTTCCCGGCGGTACCAGCGCAAACAGACTATTCAATCAAGACAACGTAACGTTCGACCCAAAACTTACTGAGGCACAACAAATGCTCATTTGGGATGCCCAAACATCGGGCGGGTTGCTACTGGCAATCCCCCCCGAAAAATTGGACGCATACCAACAAGCCTGTCAAAAATACAATCAGTCGGTGTGGGTTATTGGCGAAGTAGTGGAAGGTTCGGGCATTACGGTAACACTGTAAAGGGGTTCGGCGTGCGGCGCAGCACAGAAGGGTTTACCGGAACACTCATTGTCATCCTGTTGGGAACATCATTCATCATTGGCGGTATGCTTGGTGGATTGTTCGGCGGCGGGTTGATTCTGTGGGCGACCGCTCCCCGATATGCGGCGACGCACGCCACCCCAACCACACCCCCCACCGAAACACCCACACCACGCCCCGCACCAACCGAAACCCCGATAGAAACGATAACCCCCACCGCCACCCCGGTTATCATCGCCACGCCCTCTGTCGCAGATGTGGTTGATGATGTGCTGCCGGCAGTGGTCACCGTCATCAACCGGCATCCAACCGGCACGTCAAAAGCGCGAACCGTCGGCTCCGGCGTGGTAATTGATGCTGCCGGATACATCATCACCAATGCTCATGTGGCCGGTCAGGCTCAAACGCTGACCGTTTCGCTGGCAGATGGGACAAATTACCCGGCAAAAATTATCACGCTGGACACAACCCAAGATTTGGCGCTATTGAAAATTTCGGCAAATGCACCGCTGCCGACTGTCCGTTGGGGCGACTCGAATGGCGTGCGCATGGGACAGCCGGTGCTGGCCATCGGTGCGCCCCTCGGCGATTTTCCCAATTCGGTCACAATGGGCATCATCAGCGGGCTTGACCGCGCGCTGGCGTATGATGATGTGGTTTTGTATGGGTTATTGCAAACGGATGCCGCCATCAATCAGGGCAATTCGGGGGGGCCGTTGATAAACCTGCAGGGAGAAGTTGTGGGCATCAACACATTTATCATTCGCGCCGACAATGACAACAAAAGTGTCGCCGAAGGGATTGGTTTTGCCATCCCGGCCAGCGCCGTGAAACTCCTCAGCTCAACATGGATGGCGCACACGCCCGATGCCGCCGCTGCCGGTTCTCCCGGCGACACCAACCCGCTCCCCGCCGGACAGTCATCGCCGTAAAACCCGCCTCAATCGCTAAACTGCTTGCCGGTTTTCAACACCGATAGCAGCGTTTGGCGCAACACAGCCACCGGAGCGGGTTCGCCCGTCCAAATTTCAAACGCTTTCGCACCCTGATAAATGAGCATGCCCGTGCCGTCAACCGTCGGCAGCCCCTGCGAAGCTGCCTGCTGCAGAAATTTGGTCTGAATGGGTGTGTACACCAAATCGCAGATGACCGCTTCCGGCAGCGGAATGCCGTCATCCCATGGCGAGGCGTCTACCTGCGGAAACATGCCCAGCGAAGTGGTATTGACCACTAAATCGAAACTGTTATTGGCAGCATCCAGCGTTTGCGGCGACAGCAATTCGCACGAAAAACGAATATCGGCATACACCGAACTGATGTCATCCACCAAAAATGCCGCCCGCTCTACCGTGCGATTGAAAATGCTGATAGCCCGCGCTCCCGCTTTTGCCAGACTGAACACCACTGCCCGCGCTGCGCCCCCCGCACCCAGCACCAAACAGCGTGCCCCCCGCGGCGAAAATCCCGTTTCCAGCAGCGATTGCAGAAACCCGTCGGCATCGGTATTGAAACCGAGCATCCGCCCGTCTCGCACCGCAATGGTGTTCACTGCGCCAATTTCTCGCGCCACGGGGTCGATTTCATCCATATAGCGCATAATTGCCTGTTTGTGCGGCACGGTCACATTCGCGCCCATAAAATTGAATGTTCGCAGTGCGGGCGTCACTTTTTCAACCCGTTCCGGTTCCACCGGCAGCGGAATGTATGCCCAATTCAGGCCGAGCGCGGCAAATGCAGCATTGTGCATCAGCGGGCTGAGCGAATGTGCCACCGGATAGCCTAAAATTCCGACGATTTTTGTTTCTCCGGTGATTTTCATTATGCCACCACTGCCACGCCGAGATTTTTGAGCATACTCACAAAACCGGGGTAACTGTCGGCGATAACCCGTGCATGACGGATGGTAATTTCACCGTCAGCCAGCAAACCGGCAACTGCCAGCGCCATCGCCAGCCGATGGTCGCCGTAACTGTCAACGACAGCCGCGTGCAGCGGGGTGGGGCCATACACTTCAAAACCGTCGGGATGGGCAATCATCTGCGCGCCGAGTTTTCGCAGTTCGTCCACCGTGGCTTTGATACGGTCGGATTCTTTTACTCGCAATTCGGCGGCATCGCGCACCACTGTGCGCCCTTTGGCTTGCGTCGCGGCCACGGCAAAAATTGGAAATTCATCAATCATCCGCACCACTGTGTCGCCGGAAACTTCGATGCCGGTCAGCGTGCTCGACTGTGCAACCAAATCGCCCACCGGTTCGCCGCCCATTTCTCGTTCGTTTTCAATTTTCACATTTGCGCCCATGGCGGTCAGCATATCGAGCAAGCCGGTGCGGGTGGGGTTGGTGTTCACCCCGGTGATGCGCAGTTGGCTGTTGGGGATGAGCACGGCTGCCACCAATGGAAACGCGGCAGACGAAAAATCGGCGGGAATGGCGATGTCCATGGCAGGCAAGTTGGTCTGCGCCGGTTGCACCCGGATGGTACTGCCGTCCGTTTCGACTGAAACACCCAGCGAGCGCAATAGCACTTCGGTGTGGTCGCGGGCCGGGCCCGGCTGATGTACGATGGTTGTACCTTCGGCGTACAAACCTGCCAGCAGAATGGCACTTTTTACCTGCCCGCTGGCAATGGGCATGCGATATTCGATGCCGTGTAAATTGCCGCCATCAATGTAAATTGGGGGATAACCATCGCGGGTGACGACAGTCGCGCCCATTTGCCGCAGCGGTCTGGCGACACGTTCCATCGGGCGGCGGCGCAAACCTTCGTGCCCATCCAGCACGGTAGAAAACGCTTGCCCGGCCATCAACCCCGACAGTAACCGCATGGTCGTGCCGGAGCCCTGGCAGTTGAGCGATTTTTCGGGCGCAGAAAAACCGTGCAAGCCAACGCCATGCACGGTCACGGTTGCGGCAGTTTCTGCCGTTTGCTGAAAATCAATCCGGACACCCAGCGCTCGCAATGCGTCCAGAGTTGCCAGACAATCTCCGGCGGGCAACCAGTTGGTCAGTCGGGATGTGCCGTTTGCCAGCGCCGCCAGCATCGCGGCGCGGTGAGAAATTGATTTGTCGCCGGGAACGGTAATCGTTCCCTGTAATCCTGAGGAGGGGGAAATTGTTAGGGGCATAGCAACACCTCGAGGTCAAGAAATTTATGAACAGTGAAAAATAATGTGTGATGTCTGAACGATTGCGCCATTCGCGAACTTGCTCATTTTTCACACACGAATGCCACCACTTCTTTTTGGATGAAAAAGTATCCATCTTTTTGAATGGCGCGGTTGACAATGGCTTTAAATTCTTCTTCCACCGAATGTAAATCTGTTTCGGGCGGTAGCATCTCGCGCAATGCATTGGTGGAGAGCACATATTTCCACAGCAAATCGGCATCGGTTACCCGCAGCGAATCGTCAAACGGGTGTTTGGTAACCCGTTTAAATTGCACACGCAATTTGGCGCTGGCGGCAAGCGGGCCAAATGCCACCGCCGACGATACCGTCGCCAGCCGTAAATTGAGCAATTGACCGATTAAGTTCCACAACTCTCGCATATGGGCAGGCCCATTCAATGCGGCAACCAGCCGTCCGCCAAAGTGCATCACTCGCCATATCTCGGCGATGGCACGGGTTGGAGATGGTACATGGTACAGCATGTGGTTGGCAAAAACGCGGTCGAAGGCTTCGGCCGGAAAGGGCAATGCCATCGCATCCGCTTCAACGCCGGATAAATGGGCTACCCGTCCGGTTGTGGTGCTGACGGCCGTTTCTACCATTCCCCGCGACAAATCGAGCAGTGTGACATCCAGTTCGGCAGGATGCTTTACCGAGAAATTTTGACTCCACAACCGCCCGTTGCCGCAGCCCACATCCAGCAGTTTTTGCCCGGCTTGCACACGGCCCATGCCCAGCACCCACACCATCCAATTTTGCGGATTCGTGCTGAACAGTTCGTGGATGCGCTGTCGGTCGGCAAGGTTGTCTTCGGTGCGATACTGCTCGGTGCGCAGATAAATCGGGTTGCTCCAAAACGTCGGTTGGGGAGACATATAGTGTCCTCAAATGGTGGTTACACCAGAGACTATAAACGATAATTGAAAAGTTTCCAAAATTCTCTTTCTTTTTTATGGGGAGGATGACGGCGGAAATAGCGCGGTGCGCTGCTGTGCCGCCGCATCGAGCATCGCCCGCAATTGAGATTCATCACCGGCGCGAATGGCATCTGCCAGCGCATCGAGCCGGTCACCGAAATGCGCCAGCATTTCCAAAACCGAATCCTGATTCGTCAGCAGAATGTCGAGCATCATCTGCACGTTGGATGCCGCCAGCCGCGATGTGTCTCGAAAACCCGATGCCGCCACATGCCACACTTGTGGATCGTCTGCCGCCACCGATTTTGCGGTGAGCACCAGCCCCGCCGAAAGGAGATACGGCAGATGACTGATGGTCGCCACCAGCCGGTCGTGACGCGCCGGGGCAAGCGATAGCGGTTTTGCACCGACAGCCCGCGCCAACCGGCGAACAGTTTCGGCGGCGTGCGGCGGCGTACGCTCCGGCACGCTGACAACCCACGTTGCGCCATCATACAGATGCGGGTCGGCGGCGGCCAGCCCGGATGTCTCTTTGCCACACATCGGGTGCGAGCCCACGGGATGGACGTGCGGAGGCAGCGCGGCCAATTCTGCCATAATTTGGCGTTTGGTGCTGCCCACATCGGTGATGATGGCTCCCTGTTTGAAAAACGGGGCAAATTGCCGCAACTGAGCAGTCAGCACCCGCACGGGTGTGGAAAAAACAACCACATCGGCATTGGCCAGCGCAGATGACGGGTCGGTGGTGGCAAAATCCACCGCGCCCATCTGTTCCGCCTCGGCGGCACTTTCGGCGCGGCGCACCAACCCGACGACCCGTCGCACCGTGTGGTCTCGCTTGAGCCGCAGTGCCAGCGAGCCACCCATCAACCCCAAACCGACAATGGTTACCTGCAATGGCTGTAAAGCCGTAAAGTCAGGGTCATCCATTTTTACAGCTTCCGGTCAACAACTGTCGCCATCCGTGCCAATTTATGCATCAATTCTTCGAACCGGTGCGGTTTGAGCGATTGTGCGCCATCGGACATGGCAATTTCCGGCTGGTTGTGTACTTCGATAATCAGCCCGTCCGCCCCGGCAGCGACCCCCGCCATGCTTGCCGCCTGCACCAAATTCCATTTGCCGGTGGCGTGACTGGGGTCAACCAGCACCGGCAGATGGGTCAACTCTTGCAACACGGGCACGGCATTAATGTCGAGCGTGTTGCGGGTGTATGTTTCAAATGTGCGGATACCGCGCTCGCAGAGCATCACTTGGTCGTTGCCGTTTGCCAAAATATATTCAGCGCTCATCAACAATTCTTCGATGGTGCTCATCAGCCCGCGTTTCAGCAGCACGGCGCGTGACGACCGCCCGACGGCTTTCAGCAGGGCGTAATTCTGCATATTCCGCGCCCCAATTTGCAGCACATCGGCATATTTTTCTACCACGGGTAAATCTTCCGG
>JANTHQ010000064.1 GCA_024762375.1 Anaerolineaceae bacterium | reverse complement strand
TTTTAAGAACGAAACTCTGCTTCGCGTGTTCCGTGCTGGCTATGGCTACCGGCTCCACACAAGGAGCCGGTTTTTTGATATGGAGGTACAATGATAAAAGTGGGTGTTTTCGGCGCGACGGGTTACACCGGGTTTGAAGTTATCACACGGCTGCGCCGCCACAAAAATGCGAAACTCGTTTTCGCCACATCCGAAAATTCCGCCGGAAAATCACTGTCGGCGGTGTACCCGGTGGGCTGGGATGTGCCGCTGATTTCCGGCGCCGACGCCCCGCTCAATGCGGTGGATGCGGTGTTCTGCTGTTTGCCGCACGCCGCCAGCATGCCGACCGTCATCCGTGCCAGAGAATCGGGCGTGCGGGTGATTGACCTTTCCGCCGATTTTCGGCTGGAAGATGCTGCCGAATATACTCGCTGGTATGGAGTGGAACACACCGCGCCGCATCTGCTCGCCGAAGCCGTGTACGGCATCCCCGAAATTAACCGCGCCGAAGTTGCCCGCGCCGACCTGCTGGCGAACCCCGGCTGCTACCCCACCAGTGTCATTTTGGCGATGTACCCGCTGCTGCGGGCAAATTGGGTGGCGGCAGACGCGCCCATCATCGCCGACAGCAAAAGTGGGGTCAGCGGTGCGGGGCGAAAACTCAGCCTGAAAACCCATTTTGTGGAAGTGAACGAAAATCTGTCGCCATATAGCATCGGGCGGCAACACCGCCATTTGGCAGAAATGGAGCAGGCAGTTCGCCGCTGGGGGACGGTCACCGCGCCGGTGATTTTCTCGCCGCATCTGGTTCCCGTCAGCCAGGGGATGCTTTCGACCATTTATGTGTCGCTCAACCGCGACACGACCCCCGCCGAAGCCCAATCGCTGTTCGAGCAGACATACGCCGCCGAAAAACTGGTGCGTGTGCTTCCCCCCGGCGAGTTGGCAACCTTCGCCCACACCCGCCGCACCGATGGCGCGGCAATCTCGGTGACGGTGGTTTCGCCGCGGCAACTCATTCTCTGCTCGTCCATCGACAATTTGGGCAAAGGCGCAGCCGGGCAGGCGATGCAAAATTTCAACGTGATGTTCGGGTTGGATGAAACGGAAGGATTGCTATAATGCTGGTACTGAAAATCGGCGGGAATGAGCTGGATGACCCAGCCTTTGTGGAAAAGTTGGGCGGGGCGGTCGCCGCACTGCCGGAACCGCCGGTGCTGGTTCATGGCGGCGGAAAAGAAATCCGCGAATTGCAGGAACGGCTGGGGGTGGAACCGCAATATATTGACGGCTTGCGCATCACCGATGCCGAATCGTTGTCGCTGGTGAAAATGGTGCTGGCGGGTCGGGTGAACAAACGGCTGGCGGCGGCGCTGGCAAATGCCGGGGTGGATGCGTTCGGCATGTCCGGCGTTGACCGCGCCAGCATTCGCGCCCGCAAATTGCAGCACCCCGGCGGCGATTTGGGGCAGGTCGGCGAAGTAACCGAAGTTCGCACCGAGGTTTTCAAACACCTGCTGGCCGGTGGTATCGTGCCGGTACTATCGCCGATTTGCTATGGTTCCGGCGGGTTGATTTTCAACGTGAACGCCGACCATGTGGCGGTGGCGCTGGCAATCGCTTTGCGCGCGGATGAACTGGTTTTTGTGACCAACGTGCCGGGTGTACTGCACGACAATACGGTCATTCCCACCATTACCCCCACCGATGTCGTGCCGCTGATTTCCGATGGCATCATCAGTGGCGGCATGGTGCCGAAAGTCAACTCTGCGCTGAAAGCCGTGGCGGATGGCGTTCGCACCGTGCGCATTACCAATTTGGACGGACTGAAAACCGGAACCGGCACACGGTTTTTAAATAGTGAATAGTGAATAATGAAAAATGAATAGTTTTGCGAACCTCATAGAGAAACCATCTGAAACTCATACAATCGATTTTCAGCGTTATCACTGTTCGGAATGTCATTCCCGCGAAGGCGGGAATCCATAGGTTTCTGCTGTGGATTCCGGACAATTCTCTGCGCGAATTTCCGGAATGACAATCGAATGAGATTCAATTGTATGAGGTTTATCTGCTTCCGCTATCACTTTAACTTTGGACTTGGGACTTGAATCATGAACGAAACAATTGCACTTGAAAACCGATATGTTTTGCAAACGTACAACCGCCCGAATTTTGTCGTTACCGGCGGCGAAGGGGTGTGGCTGACCACCGCCGATGGCGGGCGCTATCTCGATGGCGGGTCGGGGATTGCGGTCAACGCGCTGGGGCACGGGCATCCGCTGGTGCTCGATGCACTGAAAAAAGCCATGCACGCCCCGATTCACCTGTCCAACCTGTACCACAACGCGCCGATGGCGCATTTGGCGCGCGATTTGTGCGAATCGTGTTTCGCCGACCGCGTATTTTTCGCCAACTCCGGCTCGGAGGCGAATGAAGGCGCGTTCAAATTCGCCCGAAAATACGCCCGCGTCATCCTGAATCGCACCGACAAAACGGGCATCGTGGCGTTCAGTGGCTCATTTCATGGGCGTTCGATGGGTGCGGTTGCCGCCACCGCCACCGAAAAATATCGCGCGCCGTTTGAGCCGGTGATGCCCGGCGTCACTTTCGCCGAATTCAACAATATCGAATCCGCGCGCGCCGCCATCACCGACCGCACCTGCGCGGTGATTGTCGAGCCGGTGCAGGGTGAAGGGGGCGTCACCCCCGCCGCCGGCGAATTTCTGACCGCACTGCGCCGCCGCTGCGATGAAACGGGCGCACTGCTCATTTTCGATGAAGTGCAGTGCGGGGTGGGCAGAACCGGCTCGCTGTGGGCGCATCAGCAGTACGGGGTCGAACCGGACATTATGACCGCCGCCAAACCGCTGGCGGGTGGCTTGCCGATGGGCGCCATTCTGATGACGCAAGCCGTGGCAGACGCCATCCAACCGGGCGACCATGGCAGCACGTTCGCCGGAGGACCATTCGTCAGCACGGTGGCGCGCGCCGTTTTCGGCGAGTTGAGTCGCCCCGAATTTCTGGCAGATGTACGCCGTCGCAGCGATTATCTGGCACAAAAATTGAATCGGCTGGCAGAAAAAAGCCCGTTGATTGCAACCGTGCGCGGGCGGGGCATGATGTGGGGGCTGGTCAGCACCGTGCCCGCCGCCGATGTCGTTTCTGCCGCACGGAACCATCGCCTGCTTATCCTTTCGGCGGGGGCGAATGTGGTGCGCCTGCTGCCGCCGCTCATCATTTCCGAATCGGAAATTGACCTGCTGGTGGAAAAACTTTCGCTGGCGCTGGCGGATGTTGGTTGATTGGAGATTGGTTATTTGTTATTTAACCTGAATTCGGCGTTTTTCTCGAAATGAGACAATGCGGTTATCATGCAGAAATTCTCGGAGTGTCATTCCCGCGAAAGCGGGAATCCATAGGTTTCTGTTGTGGATTCCGGACAATTCGCTGCGCGAATTTCCGGAATGACCGAAACTCCGGACTGGCGTCATTTACTGACTGCAACCCTGAAACTTTGAAACTTGAAACCTGAAACTCGAAACTCTGAACCGAAAACCATGAACCGCGAGCCGCGCATCCGCCGGGCGCAGCTGACCGATGTGCCGGCGATGATGCCGCTGCTGAACGAATATGCCCGGCAGGCGGAAATTTTGCCGCGCATGGAAGCGGATGTGTACCAGTCCATCCGCGAATGGGTGGTGGCGGAAATGGACGGCGAAATTGTCGGGATGGGGTCGCTGCTGATTCTGTGGGGCGATTTGGCGGAAGTGCGCTCGCTGGTGGTATCGCCGGCGGCGCATGGGCAGGGCATCGGGCGCAAAATTGTGACTCAATTGCTGGAAGACGCGGCTCGGCTGGAAATTCCCACTGTGTTTGCACTCACTCGGCAAGCGGGCTTTTTTCTGAAATTGGGTTTTAAATTGACAGAAAAAGAGAAACTGCCGCGCAAAGTGATGAAAGATTGCGTTTTTTGTCCAAAATTCCACGCCTGCGATGAAATTGCGGTGGTGTATCCCATTCGGCGCGGGGGGAAAAATGGACGCTGAGCGCTCGGCTGCGGTTGCGGCGATACAATCGGCGCGGCGGGTGGTGGCATTCACCGGCGCGGGCATCTCGGTGGAAAGCGGCATCCCGCCGTTTCGCGGCCCCGATGGGCTGTGGTCGAAATATGACCCCACCGTGCTCGATATCCGCTATTTTTCGGCGCATCCGGCGGAAGCGTGGCGGGTCATCAAAGAAATTTTTTACGATTATTTCGGGCAGGCGCGCCCCAATGCCGCTCATATCGCACTGGCGCAGATGGAAGCGGCGGGCATGTTGGGGCGGGTCATCACCCAGAATATCGACAATTTGCATCAGGCGGCGGGCAGTCGGGTGGTGACGGAATATCACGGCACGAGCCATCGCTTGACCTGCATCCGGTGCGGGAAGACTGTACCCTACACGCCACAATTGTTCACGAAAATGCCACCTCGCTGCGCCGAGTGCGGCGGCATCCTCAAACCGGATTTTGTGTTTTTCGGAGAAGGCATCCCGCTGGCAGCGCAACGCGAATCGCTGGCGGAAACCCGTGCCGCCGATGTGTGGCTGGTTATCGGCACCACCGGCGAAATTTACCCCGCATCGCTCATCCCCCACGAAGCCAAACGAAACGGCGCGACCATCATCGAAGTGAATGTCGCGCCGTCAGAATACACCCCCCGCATCACCGACATTTTTCTGCAAGGCAAAGCTACGGCAGTTATGTCGGTGCTGTGGGAGGGGGTAAATGGGGGTTAGCGGTCAGCCATCAGCTTTCAGCGGTCAGCAGTCAGCCATCAGCGGTTAGCGGTCAGCCACCGGCAAATGAGCAAGTTTCTATCCCTATCCCTGTCCCTTTCTCCGTCATTCATCATATTTTAACTGTTATAAACGATAAATGACGAATGACAAATGACAAACGGCTATTTCAGCACATACTTTTCAAACGCTTCTGCTGTCCACGGCATGAGTGGTTTGAAGAAGTTGTCGAAAATAGCGCGGGCGTACACCCGAATTTCATATTGGGCATCATTCGGCATTCGCAGCGAAAGAAAGTGCATCAAATTGTGGGCGTCAATTTTGGCGACCCACGTGTAATATACCGCGAACCCGGACAGAAATACCCGTGCCTGCTCGCGCGCCACACCCATTTCCAACGCTTTTGAATAAAGGTCGAATCCGCGCTCATAATGCTCGGTGAGCAGTTTCGACAGTTCCGCCGCTTGTGCCGCATCCAGTTCGCCTTCGCTGGCTTGTTTGTTGTCGGCGGCCTGTTTGCGCCAGATGTCCGGTTCGTAAAAATCGTTTTCTTGAAACGGGGTATATCGCCCCGATTGCGCGTTGAAGTTCCACGTGCGGTGGCGTACCCACTGCCACCAGGTGACAACCGGCGCACGCACGCGAAATTTGAATTCCACCTGCTCGAACGGGCTGGTGTGCCGGTGGCGCAGCAGGTAAAAAAGTAACTTTTTGTCTTGCGCCGAACCTTTGCTTTCGCCCAAAAATGAGACGCGTGCGGCGTTGACAATCGCCAAATCACCGCTGATACCGGTGTTCGGGTGTGGCATCATATCCAGCAGTTGGATATACCCTTTATCCAGCACCGGAATTTGTTTGCCGATTAAATCGGTGGTCATGGGGCTACCCCTCCTTAAAATTGAACACGGATAACACGGATGTTACAGATTTTCACAGATGAAATTTAAAATCAGTGGTTATCAGTTTTATCCGGGTTATCCGTGTGCTATGGGCCAGATTACCGCTGGTCGATGGGCACGTAATCGCGATACCCTTCGCCGAGATAGAGTTGCCGCGGGCGCGAAATGCGCTGTTCCGGGTCTTTTATCATCTCTTTCCACTGCGAAAGCCACCCGCTGGCGCGCGGGATGGCAAACAGCACCGGGAACATATCCACCGGGAAACCCATCGCCTGATAGATGATCCCGCTGTAAAAATCGACGTTGGGGTACAGTTTGCGTTTTACAAAATATTCGTCGCTCAGGGCGATGCGTTCCAGTTCCAGCGCGATGTCAATCAGCGGGTTGCTGCCGGTCACTTCGAACACATCTTTTGCCACTTTTTTGATGATTTTCGCGCGCGGGTCGTAATTTTTGTACACCCGATGCCCGAAGCCCATCAGTCTCATTTCACCTTTTTTCACCCGCTCGATATATGCCGGGATGTTTTTCACATCGCCGATTTCACTGAGCATGCGCAACACGGCTTCGTTTGCGCCGCCATGCAGCGGGCCATACAGTGCGGCGGCAGCGGCAGCCATCGCGCTGAAAGGGTCAACCCGGCTGGAGCCGACCGAGCGCATGGTGGAAGTGGAGCAGTTCTGCTCGTGGTCGGCGTGCAGGATGAACAGGATGTCCAGCGCGCGTGCCAGCACCGGGTTCACCTCATAATCCCGTTCGTTCATATGGTCGAGCATGTACAGGAAATTGCCGGTATATCCAAGGGTGCTGTCGGGATAGTTGAACGGGCGGCCGATGCGCATACGGTATGCAAACGCGGCGATGGTCGGCAGTTTGCCCAAAATGCGGTAAATTTGCTTTTGCCGCACTGCCGGGTCGTCCACATTGCGGGCTTCGGGGTGGAATGTGCCCGCCGCTGCCAACGTGCTGATGAGCATACCCATCGGGTGGGCATCGTAACGGAAGTTGCGCATCAACCGCGCTAAACTTTCGTGAATGTAGGTGTGATGCATGATACGTTCTTCCCAATGCGCCAGTTCATCGGCGGTGGGCAGTTTGTCGTAAATCAGCAGATATGCCACTTCCAGATAGCTGCTTTTTTCTGCCAGTTGCTCGATGGGGTAACCACGATAGCGCAAAATGCCTTTGCCGCCATCAATGAAGGTGATGGTGCTTTTGCACGATGCGGTGTTGAGATATGCGGGGTCGTAACTGAGCATGCCGAAATCATCATCGTTGACCTTGATTTGCCGCAGGTCGATTGCCCGGATACTGTCGTGTTCGATGGGAATTTCATACGTTTTTCCGGTGCGATTGTCGGTGATGGTTAGGGTATTTTTCATTAAACGCTCCTTTTTTGGGGTTAATTGCCGTCCGGTGCGAACCGGTGGCTGGGTTTGAGAAACTGGGGTTATGGTGTGCGGGTTGTGTGCCGAAAAGCCATTTTTCCGCACGGTTTTTTGTCCATATGCAATACAGATACTTTACCAAAATTGGTTTAAAATGCAAGCATCCCCGATGGAAATTCCACCGGGGATGCAGCTTGGTTATTGAACGGTCAATTTATCGAATTATCGTTCGTCAATGGGAACGTATTCTTGGGTTGCCGGCCCGACGTAAACGAAGCGCGGGCGATAGATGCGGTTGTCTTTGCGTTGTTCCAGCGCGTGTGCGGTCCAACCGGCGGCACGGCTGACGGCGAAAATCGGGGTGAAGAGTTCGTCGTCGATGCCCATGGAGCTCATCACCACACCGGAGAAGAAGTCAACATTGGGCCAAATGCCTTTCTGGCCGAGTTTTTCAATCATGAATTTTTCGATTTTCTCAGCCATTACCAGCCAATCTTCGGTACCGGCGCGTTTGGTAACTTCTTTGGCATAGCCGTGTAAAATAACGGCGCGCGGGTCCATCGCTTTGTAAACGCGGTGACCGAAGCCCATGATTTTTTTCTTTTTGGCGACGGCATCTGCCAGCCAATTTTCCACATTATCTGCCGAGCCGATTTCGTTGAGCATTTTCATCACACGTTGGTTGGCGCCACCGTGCAGCGGGCCTTTCAACGCGCTGATGCCGCCCACAACGGCAGAGTACATATCTGCCAAAGTGGAGGTGACGACCAGTGTGGCGAAGGTTGAGGCGTTGCAACCGTGGTCGGCGTGCAAAACAAGGATAACATCCATCACTTTGGTGTCGAATTCATCCGGTTCTTCGCCGCGCATCATATACAGGAAGTTGGCGGCATGGCTCAGGTCGGCGCGCGGTTGCACGATGGGTTTGCCTTCGCGCACGCGGTTGATGGCGGCAACGATGGTTGCCATCCGCGAGGTGATTTTGATGGCTTCGCGTTCGAATGCGGCTTCGGTTTCTTCTTCGGCGGCTTCATCGAACAGCGCGGTCATCGAGACGGCGGTGCGCATCACTGACATCGGTTTTGCCAAATAACCGGCAGACACAGATTCAATCAGCTCATACACTTCATTGGGCAGATTGCGATATTGGGTCATGCGGTGTTTTAAAATTGCGAGTTCGTCGGCGGTGGGCAGGCGGTCATACAGCAACAGGAAGAAAGTTTCTTCAAACGAAGAATGTTCCGCGAGGTCTTGAATGGTGATGCCTTCATAGTACAATTTACCTTCCAGACCATTCACGTAACTCTTGCGGCTTTCGTTGGCGATGACGCCTTCCATGCCTTTGGGGAATTCTACTTCGCCGGGTTTGGCAACTAATTTAACAGCCATTGTTTTACCTCCTCGTAAAACTAAGTTAAGGGTTAAAGAGATCCA
>JANTHQ010000063.1 GCA_024762375.1 Anaerolineaceae bacterium | reverse complement strand
GAGGGGGCGAAAGCTCCCTCGCTCACCCCATTTTGTTCCCCCTCCCCCAAAATGGGGGAGGGGGTTAGGGTTAGGGGGCGATACTTTGTAATCCCAAATGTTAATTTTCACCAAACTTGAAACTGCGTAACGTGAGTGCATAAAAAAACACCGGAGAGCACGCTCTCCGGTGTTGTGGTTTTTGGGGTTTACCAGCTGAATTTGCTGTATGCGTATGCGGTGAACCCGCCTTCGTTCAAACTATTCCACTGGAAGATACCTTCGCGGAAGGTTTTCCATTGTTCGTAAATTGCTTTGAAGTCGGCATCGGCAGCGGCGTATTCATCATACAGCGCGAATGCGGCTTCTTCGGCGGCTTGCATCACGTCTTCGGGGTAGCGGCGGAGTTCAGTCCCGCTGTCAATCAGACGTTGCAATGCGGCGATATTTTTCGCGTCGTAAGTCGCCAGCATGGTCATATTGGCTTCGTAAGCGGCGGTTTTCAGGATTTCTTGGTATTCCTGCGGCAGTTTATTCCATTCGTCCAAGTTTACCTGAATTTCCAGCGTGGGGCCGGGCTCCCACCAGCCGGGGAAGTAATAATATTTCGCGGCTTTGTTGAAGCTCAATTTTTCATCGTCGTACGGGCCGACCCACTCTGCACCGTCAATGGCGCCGGTTTGCAGTGCTTGGAAAATTTCGCCGCCGGGCAGTACCTGCACGGTCACGCCCAGTTTGTCCATAACTTTCCCGCCCAAACCGGGGATGCGCATTTTCAAGCCCTTCATATCCGCAAGCGAGTTGATTTCTTTTTTCCACCAACCACCCATTTGAGCGCCGGTGTTCCCCGCCGGGAATTGAATGACGTTGAAGTTGTCTTTGTAGAAAGGCTGCAGCAAGTCCAGTCCGCCGCCCTGATAGAGCCACGCGTTCTGTTGCTGGGCGTTCAGGCCAAACGGTAGTGACGTGCCGAATGCCATAACGTTACTTTTCCCAACATAGTAGTAGGAAGCGGTGTGGCCGATGGGAACAGCGCCCTGCGAAACCACGTCGAGCACTTGCAGGCCCGGAGCCAACTCGCCGGCGGTACGGGGGGTAATTTTGAACTTCCCACCGGTCATCGCGGCGACACGTTCTGCAACTGTAACTGCTCCGCCATAGATGGTATCCAGCGCTTGGGGCCAACTGGTCGCCATTTGCCATTCAACGGTGGGCAGCGACGAGTCGTTCGCTACGGCAGCGGCGGCTTCTTGCCCGTTGCCTGCTGCTGCTGGTGTGGCTGTTGCTGCTGTGCCTCCCGTATTGCAACCCGTAATGGCAACAGCACCACCAACAAGAGCAGCCTTTGATGCAAGACCTAAAAATTCCCTGCGTTCCATAAAAATTCTCCTCTCTTGTGATTATTTTTTTCTCCCACGGTCGGGACGATTTTATTTTAATTCAATTATTTATCTTGTCAAATACTTTTTTGCTGATAGCAAAAATCATAAAAAAATCAAACTTTTTCGGAGCAGGTATGGCATTTTCGTCCCGTCATTGTCCAACCGTTGACAATTCGTATTGCGATTGACCATTTTTGTGAGTATAATGACATTATACACTGCACAACGAAAACTAGGATGGAGGCTTTGTGCATTATTCACTGTTACTTTTTGAACCCAATTCCGATGTACCCTCATTGGCACATACCCTTAATGGCGACAATTTTCGGGTAGCGCGGGCGTTTTCTGATGCCGAGGCAGAAATGTGGCTGGCAGCCAACGTGCCCGATGCCGTGGTGGTCAATCTATTGCATGGAGGCAGTTTTCCCACCGGTATCCGCCAATTGCCGACGGTAACCCACTTTAGTGTGCCGTGGGTGGCTGTGTCTGAAAAATCGCAATCGCTCGATGATTGTTTGGTGTGTCCCCCGGAAAAACTATTGCCCACCGTCACCAAAGCCATCGAAGATAGCCTGCTCGTCCGGGTTGGGCCATTCGCGCTGGATGTGAAATCGCAATCGCTGTGGGCGCAGGGCGATGTGCATCATCTGACTCCGAAACTGGCACTGCTGATGCAAATCCTGCTTGAAAATTCGGGGCAAATTGTGTACCGCAAAGCGATTATGCAGCACGTGTGGAAAACCGATTATATGGGCGATACCCGCACGCTCGATGTCCACATCCGCTGGTTGCGTGAAATCATCGAAGTGAATCCCAGCCGCCCCAAATTTTTGCTGACCGTGCGCGGCGCGGGGTATCGCTTCATCGACACCAGCACAAAATCAATATAAGTTTGTCACCACTTTTTATGAAAAAACAACTCTCATTCATTCTGGTATTCATCGCATTGTTTCTGACGGCATGTGGCAGTGCCGCCACGCCATCGAACCTTGCCCCCGCAGCCGCGCCGCTGGCAGTCACCGCCGCCCCCGCCCAAACCATCACCCCCACCGCCGATGCCGTCATTTTCCCCAATGTCGGGCAGCAATCATACAGCGACCCCAACGGGCAATTTACCATCGTTTTCCCGGCAAACTGGCAAACCGTTACCCAGCCGTCCGGCGGTGTGGTGTTTGTTGACCCCACCGGACGCGCCGCGTTCGGCGTGCAATTCACCCCCACCGACCGCCAACTTTCCCCCGATGCGCTCACCGATGCCGCCGGTCAATTTGCCACCACCAATTTCGGCAGCGACCCAGCGTTCAAAATTCTCTCGCAGGCGAATGGCGTGGTTCAATTTAAAAATAATGACTCGCAACTCGGCACAACCATCAACCAAATTAAAGCGACACAGTACGGGCAAATGGTTTATTTTACCCAGATGACAGTCGTTGAATCGCTGTGGGCGCAGACTGCCCCCGCCCTGCAAGCGATGGCAGACACCCTGCACGTTCTGCGCACCGAAGCCGTGCCCACCCCCACCGAACCGCCGGCGTGGGTGCTGTACACCAGCCCGCCGCTCGGCGTGGCGTTTTTGGTTGCCAGCAATTGGGAGGTTTCAGAAACGGAAAATGCCGTCAATGCCGAATGGCAATCATCCGGGATGATGTTTTCGGTGATGGTGGAAACCCCGCAAAACGCCGAAAAATTTTTGCAGACGCAACTCGATGCGCTGGCGAAAACCGACCCCGATGCCACCCATTCCGACATTACCGCCGACAGCATCGGCGGCGTGACGGGTTTCAAAGTGGATTATTTGTATTCTACCCCCGATGATATTAAAATGGCGGCATCCAGTTTCGCGGGCGAGTCCGGCGGAAAATTATATCACGTAAAAATCGCTGCGCCGCAGATTGTTTTTTCCACCGCGCTCGATTGGTTCATCCCCATGCTGGAAAGTTTAAAAGTGGTCAGCAGTCAGTAATCAGCCATCAGCCATCAGCCATCAGTTTACAGTTTCAGGGTGGCAGAGTTGCACAAACCGCGCATCAGTAGTGGACAAATGGCAATGGACCAATGACCAACGACCAATGACAAAAAACAAAGGACGAACAAATGACGCCACAAATTTCCCCTGATTTTTGGGCAGAACTCCGCCGCCGGGTTGCCGGTGATGTGAAAAACGATTTGTACAGCCGCACGCTGTACAGCACCGATGCCTCCAACTATCAGGTGCAGCCGCTGGGTGTGTTTTTCCCCCGCAATGCCGATGATATTCAGGCGGCGACAGAAATTGCGGCGAAATACCGCGTGCCGGTGCTGGTGCGCGGCGGCGGCACGAGTCTCGCCGGGCAGGCGGTCAACGAGGCGTTGATAATGGACGCCAGCCGCCATATGACCCGCGTGCTGGAAGTGAACACCGATGAAAAATGGGCGCGGGTTCAGCCCGGGTTGGTGCTCGACCATCTGAACGATTTTGTCGCCCCGCACGGACTGAAATACGGCCCCGACCCCGCCAGCAGCAACCGCGCCACGCTGGGCGGCATCGTCGGCAACAATTCCACCGGTTCGCATTCCATTGTGTATGGCATGACCGCCGACCATATTTTGCGCACCGATGTGGTGCTCAGTGATGGTTCGACGGCGCAATTTACCCCGCTGACCACCGCCGAATTTGAGCGTGCCCGCGCCAAAAACGGGCTGGAAGGGGACATTTATCGCGGGCTGGCAAAATTGCTGGCGGAAAACGAGCAGGTTATCGCCGATGGCACGCCGTCGCATTGGCGGCGGTGCGGCGGCTATAATGTCGACCGGCTCATTCGTACCGATACCATCAATCTGGCAAAACTGATGGTCGGGGCGGAAAGCACGCTCGGTGCGGTGACGGAAATCACCCTGAATCTGGTGGAAAAACCGAACTTCACCGCGCTGGCAGTCGTTCATTTCGACACGGTGATGCGCGCGCTGGAAGCCGTGCCGCTGCTGCTGGAAACGAATCCATCGGCGGTGGAACTGATTGACGAACTCGCGCTGCGCATGAGCCGCGAAGTGCCGGAATATGCCCGCCAACTGACATTTTTGGAGGGCACACCGAACGCCATTTTGGTGACGGAATATACCGGCAATTCTGCAGCAGAGGTGAAAGGCAAACTCGACACGCTCGACCGGTTTTTGGAAAAACATCGCATCGGCACGGCGAATGTCCGCGCCGAAACCGCCGAAATGCAGGCAAATGTTTGGGCGGTGCGCAAAAACAGTCTCGGCCTGCTGATGCGCGTCAAAGGCGATTACAAGCCGCTACCGTTCATTGAAGATTCTGCCGTGCCGGTGGAACATCTGCCGGAATATGTCAGCCAAATTCAGCAGATTTGCACCGAGCTGGATACCAAACTGGTCTATTATGCCCATGCCAGCGCCGGTTGTCTGCACATTCGCCCGCTGGTCAACCTGAAAACCGCCGACGGCATCGAAAAGATGGAACGCATCAGCCGCGCCGCGGCAGAACTGGTGGCGGGGTACGATGGCGCATGGAGCAGCGAGCACGGCGATGGCCGCGCCCGCAGTTATATGAACGAGCATTTTTACGGTAAAGCATTGTATGGCGTTTACAAGCAGGTCAAAACGCTGTTCGACCCGCACAATCTGTTCAACCCCGGCAATATTGTGGATGCCGGACCGATGACCGAGCATCTGCGGTATGGCGCGGATTACCGCACCATCGAAATCACACCGTATCTCAATTGGGCGGAAGAAGGCGGATTCGCCGCCGCCATCGAAGCGTGCAACGGTTCGGCGGTGTGCCGCAAAGATACGGGCAACATGTGCCCATCGTACATGGCTACCCGCGATGAAGAGCATTCCACCCGCGGTCGCGCCAATTTACTGCGCTCGGCGATGGCGGGGCGCATCCCGCACGAAGAGTTGTTCAGCGAGCGGATGTATGGCGCACTCGATTTATGTGTGGAATGCAAATCGTGCAAATCGGAATGCCCGTCGTCGGTGGACATGGCGAAAATCAAAACTGAATTTATGGCGCACTATTATGAAAGTCACCCCATCCCCCTGCGCTCGCGCATTTTTGCCGATTTCGGCGCGTTGAGCCGGTTGGCATCGGGACCGCACGCGCCGCTTGTCAACTGGTTTATGCGCCAAAAATGGGTTCGCCGCGCGATGGAAAAAATGGTGGGTATTGACCATCGCCGCGAAATGCCGGCTTTCGCCCGCCAGTCGTTTGTGGCATGGTTCCGCAGTCGCCGCGATGCGCCGCCCGGCACCGAACCGCGTCAGCCGGTGGTACTGCTGCACGACACGGTGAACACCTACAATCACCCCGAAGTTTCCATCGCCGCTACCCGCGTGCTGGAAGCAGCGGGTTATCGGGTGTTACTGCCCGGTCATAAAGATGTGGGCCGCCCCGCCATTTCGAAAGGGATGCTCAATTTGGCGAAAGCGCTGGCAAATGATACCCTGTCGCGGCTGGAACCGTTCGCCCGCGATGGCATTCCGATTATCGGGCTGGAGCCAAGTGATGTTTCCGCGCTGAAAGACGATTATTTTTCGATGCTGCCCGATAATCCGGTGGTAAAATTGGTGGCGGATGTGACTGTCACGTTTGAGGAATTTATGGCATCGCTGGCGGATGACCCGAATTTCAGCCTGCCGGTCGTTTCGCCGCCCCGGAAAATCCTGTTGCACGGACACTGTCATCAAAAGGCGCTCATCGGCACTGCCCCGGCGAAAAAGGCGTTGTCTCTGCTGGGCGATGTGGAAATCGAAGAGTTGGACGCGGGCTGTTGCGGTATGGCGGGGTCTTTCGGGTATGAAACGGAGCATTACGATATTTCGATGGCGATGGGCGAGCGAGTGCTCTTCCCTGCCGTGCGCCGTGCCGAACCCGACCGGGTGGTGGTGGCAGCGGGTGTCAGTTGCCAGCATCAAATTGCACACGGCACCCACCGCGATGCGCTCCACCCGGCGCAGGTTTTCGCCCGGGCAATGGGGCTGTGATACAACTTTTTTCGTCCAAATCCGTAATGTATGTTGAATGGCGTCTTGCCGCAAACACATTTTGAAAGGATGAAACAATGGGTTGTGGACGAATAATTCTGGCAATTTTACTCCCGCCGCTGGCGGTACTCGACCGGGGGTGTGGGGCGATTGTTGTGGTTTCGATGCTGACGGTGCTCGGCTGGCTGCCGGGTGTCATCGGCGCGATTGTTATCAATAACATGGCAGAACAACGATAAAAAAATGGGGGTGATGCGACGCATCGCCCCCATACACACAGAAAGGAATTCAATGAAAAAACTACTCGGACTCTTACTTTTGGGATTGCTTTTGGTGGCGGCGCAGTGCAGTGGCGGCAATACTGCGCCGAAAATATCGGCGGAAGATGCATGGGCGCGCCCCTCGCCGATGATGGCGGGCAGCGGGGCGGTGTATGTCACGCTGAAAAACAGCGGCGGCGATGATGTGCTCGTCAGCGCGGCATCGGATGTGGCGGAAGCCGTCGAATTGCATCAAACCAAAATGGAAGGGGATATGATGAAAATGAGTCCCGTGCCGAATATCCCCGTTCCCGCCGGCGAAACGGTTAAACTCGAACCGGGTGGAAAACACATCATGCTCATCAATTTGAGACAGGAACTGAAACCCGGCGAAAAAATCTCCGTCACCCTGAATTTTGAGAAATCCGGGGCGATGACGCTGGATGTGCCGGTGAAAGAAATGCAATAACCCTCATTCCAGCATGCGCTGAATTTGCGCCACCACCATTTGAATGGCGGTGGTATTGTGTCCCCCGCGCGGGATAATCACATCGGCAAATTGTTTGCTGGGCTCGACAAATTCCAAATGCATCGGGCGCACAGTGTTGAGATATTGGGCAATCACCCGCTCAACCGTGCGCCCGCGTTCTGCCACATCTCGCTGTAACCGCCGGATAAAACGCAGGTCGTCGGCGGTATCCACATAAATTTTGATGTCCATCAATTCGCGCAGGGCTTTATCCGCAAAAATTAAAATGCCTTCCACCAAAATAACCTGTTTCGGCTCGATGCGTTTGGTGCGGTTTAACCGCACGTAGTTTGAAAAATCATACACCGGCATTTCGATGGCTTCGCCGCGCAGCAATGTTTGCAAATGGGCGATGAGCAATTCGTTTTCCAGCGAGTCAGGGTGGTCGAAGTTGAACGATTGTCGCTCTGACAGCGGCAGATGGCTCAAATCTCGATAGTACGCATCGTGTTCCAAATATGCCAGATGATCGCCGGTGACGGCTTCCAAAATGCGGTGGGCGACGGTCGTTTTCCCCGATGCGGTTCCCCCCGCCACCCCGATGATGATTGGTTTACGTTTGAGCGTCATCGCCGGTAGTCCCTTCCCCATTGATTGTTGAAATTAAACGTTCCGCCAACGAATCGGCGGCTCGCTGTTTTGCCAGCGTATGCACGGCGATATCTACCCGACTGCCACGTCCTTTGGTCACGGCCGTGAGTCGGACAACCGCCGCCCCACCGAAAAACCATCCCGCTGCGCCGAGTACCAGCAGCAGCGCACCGAGTGCCAGCGGGGCGATTCCGGGCAGACGGTATGCCCGCAGCAAAAATTTATCCTGAATGACAATTTCGCCGGTGATACCCATACCCGGCAGCGCGAAACTTTGCCCGTGCTGCACCGCAGTTTCGATGGTGGCGTTTTGCGTGTCGCGCACCCGAAGCCGGTAATCGCCATGCCCGCCGGCGATGGTATAGCGCAGCTCCAGCGATTGCTGCCGCGGGGCATACGTGAAAACCAGCGGGCGGCGGATGTCATCGAAAATCAGGGTCATATTTTCGGTGGTATCACCATCGTTGAACGTAATTTTGGCGAGCGGCTGTGCCTTTGGCGGGGCGACCCACCACCCGCGCCAGCGCTGCCAGCGCCCCATTTGCCATTCGACGGGTTGCCCGTCAGCGGTGGCGGTCAATGTGCCGCCCCCGTTTTCGCCCGGAGAAAATCCGGTGATTTTCACGGTTTGTCCGATGAACGTTGCCGGCGCGCTGTCATTTGCCAGCAGAATTTGCTGACTGTTTCCCCAAATGGTTTGAACCGCCAGCCCGACAATCAGCAGCACCAACCCGCCGAGCGCCAGCGCCGGAGCAAGCCATGCGCGCGG
>JANTHQ010000062.1 GCA_024762375.1 Anaerolineaceae bacterium | reverse complement strand
CCAAATTGGAACACCCGAATATCGTGCCGGTGTATGATTTTAACGAATTTGATGGTGAACCGTATTTGGTGATGCGTTTTGTGAAGGGGAAAACCTTAAAAGCATTTATGGCCGATGCGCCTTTTGATGCCGCAAGAGTGCTTGAAATTATGGAGCCGGTGTGCGATGCTCTGGCGTATGCCCACCGGCAGGGCATTTTGCACCGCGACATTAAACCGAGCAATATTATTTTGGCAGATGACGGCCACGTTTTTCTGACAGATTTTGGCTTGGCGCGGATGGCCGAATTGGGCGAAAGCACGTTAAGCCAAGATATGCTGGTCGGTACGCCGCAGTACATCAGCCCGGAGCAAGCGCAAGGGCAGGGGAATATCGACCAGCGCACCGATATTTATGCGCTGGGCGTCGTGCTTTTCGAAATGCTGACGGGAAGCGTCCCGTACAGTGCCGACACACCCTTCGCGGTGATACACGACCACATTTACAAACCATTAACGCTGCCCACCACTTTAAATCCGAATCTCAATCCGGCAATCGAGAAAGTGATACTGAAAGCGCTGGCAAAATCGCCGGATGACCGTTTTTTCAGTATCGAAAAACTGTGGGACGCGCTGCAGGCAGCTGTGCCCGCGCCGGTCAATTCCGCTGCAGAGAACCCCGCGCAATCCGAAACGGTGGTTCGAGCCAACGCAGCCGCACCGGCCACCGTCGTAGAAAAACCGCCGAAAAAAAAGCGGAGCAAGAAAAAAATTGCTCTGATAACGGCCGGCATCCTGATAAGTTTGATTTTATGTGTGGCCCTCTTTTCATCGGGCGGGGGAGAAAAAGCCCGACCCGCTGATGTACCGCAGGTGGATGCGCCCGCCGGGCAAGCCAGCGATTCGCTACCCCCGCAAGGCGAGTCGCCGAGGGTGGAGCAACTGGTCAACGAAGGAATTAATCGCTTAAAAGCAGATGACGCGGGCGCGGCAGCAGACATCTTTTTGCAGGCCATAGAACAGGACCCGCATTATTTGCCCGCGTACATGTATGGCGCGATAACCGGCTTGAGAGTCGATGATCCGGGTATGTCGCGAATGTTTATCGAGCAAGCGGTGATGAACAACGCCGCGCGGCCGGAGGCGCATGCACTGGCGGGGTATATATATACCCGGCTGGGTGACATGCCGATTGCAGAAGAAGAATATCAACGAGCCGTGGACATCAACCCGGAAAATCCGATTGGCTATGTGGGATTGGCTCGGGTTGCACTGCTGAACGACGATTTGGATGCCGCAACCGATTTTTTGAATCAGGCGAAGGAACGTGGCCCGGAGTCGCCGGAACTGCGGATGGTTGATGCTGAATTGCTGCTGAAAAAAGGGCAACGCCGTGCCGCATTGCTTGAATTGAGAAAAATCGCCGGCGAAAAAGGACTGTCCCCGTTGGTGCGCGATGAATTGCGGTTTGTGTTTGATGCCATCGGCGAACCACCGCCTCCGGCACTAAACCCCTAATGATGACTCCTTCGGACTTTTTGGCATACCTGAAAACGTTGCCGCAGTATCGGCGGCAGATAGTGCATGTTGAACGGATTCCGGCTCGGCGAGCACGTTATGGCCGGTTGCAACAGCCATTTTCGCCCCAATTGTCGGTAATATTGAAAAAAGAAGGACATCACCGACTTTTCAGCCACCAAGCGCAAGCGATTACAGCGGTTCAAAAAGGTTATGATGTGGTCGTTGCGACCGGAACGGCCAGCGGCAAAACGTTATGTTATAACGCCCCCGTACTCGATGCCATTATTGGCGACCCCGAAACCCGGGCACTGTATCTTTTCCCCACGAAAGCGTTGGCACACGATCAATTGCGCAGTTTGCAGCGGTTGACGCAACAGCTCGTGCCACAACCCATAATTGGCGCGTATGATGGTGACACACCACCGGAATTGCGATCTGAATTGCGGTTGAGCGCAAATATTCTGTTCACCAACCCCGACATGCTCCATTTGGCGCTGTTGCCGTACCATGAGCGCTGGGCGCATTTCTTTCGGGCACTGCAGTATGTGATTCTTGATGAAACGCACAGTTATCGGGGTGTGTTCGGAAGCCACGTTGCGGCCGTCTTGCGGCGATTGATTCGCGTAGCGGCATATTATGGCGCAACACCGCAATTTATCGCGACATCGGCAACCATAGCCAATCCCGGTGAACACCTGGAACGTCTTACAGGTAGAGAGATGGTCGTGGTGGATAATGACGGTGCGCCAAGGCGGAGTAAATTGTTCGCGCTGTGGAACCCGCCGCTGGTGCGGGGAGATTTCGAGCGGCGGCGGAGCGCTGTCGGCGAAGCCACCGTACTTTTCACCGAAATGGTGCAAGCGGGTATTCGGAATATCACATTCGTGAAATCGAGAGTGGTGGCCGAACTGATATTGAAGTATGCTCGCACAGTTTTGAAACGGCACAACCCCGAATTGGTCGAACGGGTGATGGCATATCGTGCCGGTTATTTGGTTTCACAGCGCCGTGCCATCGAAGCCGCATTCAACAGCGGCCGGGTAATCGGCGTGACAGCGACAAATGCGCTGGAATTGGGCGTGGATGTCGGGGGATTGCAAGCGGTAATCACGGTGGGCTATCCGGGGAGCATCGCCAGTTTGTGGCAGCAGGTTGGGCGTGCCGGGCGGCAGGGTCGAATGCCGGGCAAGGAATCTCTGGCCGTTTTGATTGCGCAAGACAACCCGCTCGACCAATATTTCATGAATCATCCGGATGTGCTGTTTTCAAAACCACACGAACATGCCCTCATTGACCCGGACAATCTGTATGTGCTGCTGCCGCATCTGGCATGTGCCGCACACGAATTGCCGCTCACACCGGCAGACGAAGCTGTCTTTGGCGACGGGTTCATTGCCGCGATGATTGAAATGGAAAATCAGGGTGCGCTGGTTTATCAGCCGGAAAGTGACAACTGGCTTTACATGGGCAGAAACTATCCTTCCCGATATGTCAACATTCGCAGTGTGGGGCGCAGTCCGATTGCGCTGGTGGAAGAAACGTCCGGCCGAACGCTGGAGATGCTCGATGCGAGTGTGGCTGCGGCGCGGGTTCATCCCGGCGCGATATATATTCATAACGGTGAATCGTACCGCGTGAAAGACCTCGATTTTGCGGCGGGAAAAGCGAAGTTGGCGTTGGCGGATGTTGATTATTTTACCCGCGCAATCGAAACCAGCACGCTGACCATCAGTGCCCCGCTTCGGCGACGGGCGTGGAAACGCTGCACCGCGTTTTGGGGGGATGTGACAATTTCTCGGCGGGTGGTCGGTTTTCGGAAAATCCATCATCTGACCGAAAAAGAGAGCCGCCAATACGCACTGGAAATGCCGCCGAACAGATATAAAACGCGGGCACTGTGGTGGTCGCTGCCTGCGGAATGGCGTATAGCGGTCACACGGCGCGGGTTTTCGTTTGGCGGTGGATTGCGCGCGATTGAGCATGTTATCACCGGGCTGTTGCCGCTGTTTGCCATGTGCGACCCGCGCGATATTGGCGGATACACTGTCGAAAAGGATGAAAATGGTGAAGCACAGATTTTTGTGTTTGATATGCATCCGGGCGGCGTGGGCATCACCGAGCAGGGGTATTTTCAAATTGATGGATTGTGGCAGGCAGCGCTATCAACGGTAAAAACTTGCCCATGCGAAAACGGTTGTCCCAGTTGCATTTTTAGTCCACATGGGGGGGATAATGAAGGTTTGGATAAACGCGCCGCAATTTGGATATTGGAATCATTGGTTCGATAAAACGTTTACGTAACATTTACGGCGACGTTGGGTTTCCGTATAGTTTGCGTGGAGTAAAAATGGCTTTATTGTGATATGATGATAGCGCCTAAAGGAAGGCAATCTCCTTTTCTCCTCCTTTTGAGGGACCCTCGTGAAGGGCACACGGGGGTCTCATTGATTTTAAACCACATTTTGTTTCAACAATCTGTCTTTGCTCCGAAAATCAGGCTATACTATACTACAGTAGTTATTTTGCCGGGAGACGATTGGTGACCAAAACTCGCTTGATTACCGCTTTGATACTTTTGCCGGTGGTTGCTATTTTTGTGCAACTGGGCGGCATCATATTTTTTGTCGGAACATTGTTTATCGCACTGACCGCCATGTGGGAATTTTTGCGCATGATGCGATTGCGTGGGCACCATCCGAATTTGCCGATTGCCGTGTTGGTGGTGTTGGTCGGCATTTTTAGCTTGTATTTACAGCGCGAAAGTTTGCTGGTTCCGGCATTGGCGTTTCTGTTTATGGCTTCGCTGATTTGGCAGCTGTTTCAAGCCCAGAGTGATGCGCCGGTGGTCGAT
This sequence comes from Anaerolineaceae bacterium, assembly GCA_024762375.1. GTDB lineage: Bacteria > Chloroflexota > Anaerolineae > 4572-78 > 4572-78 > JANTHQ01. The sequence goes on along the minus strand of JANTHQ010000062.1, from coordinate 4,184 downwards.
TGGGCGATTACATTGGCCGGTGCGGGGTACATCGGCGTGGGGTTGGCGCATTTGTGGGGATTGCGTTTGCTCGATAACGGGGCGGCATGGGTGTGGGTTGCGCTCTTTTCCACTTGGGGCGCGGATACCTTCGCCTATTTTGTCGGGCGCACGTTTGGAAAACACAAATTCTTTCCGCGATTGAGTCCGAAAAAAACATGGGAAGGTGTGATGGGTGGCTTTTTGGGGGGCATCGTTGGCGGCGTGCTGGTTAGTCTTTTCACGATCATTTCGATTCCACATGCGGTCGCAATCGGGATTATCGTGGCGCTGCTCGATCCATTCGGCGATTTGTCGATTTCCATGATGAAACGATATGCCGGTGTGAAAGATTCGTCCCATTTGTTTCCGGGTCACGGCGGCATGCTCGACCGGACGGACAGTGTTTTTTTCGCAGTGGTATTGGTCTACTATTATGCCATTTGGATTGTTTAATTTGCGCACGGGTGGAGACGTTTTATGAAGTTACTTTCGGGCGCAAACCTCAGTATGCGTTATGGGCCCTTTGATATTTTCGAAGGGATAAATTTTGCCATTCACCATGGCGAGCGAGTGGCAATTGTTGGCCCCAACGGACAGGGAAAAACGACGTTACTGCGAATCTTGGCGGGGGACGAAACTCCGACCGGCGGAAAGGTTTTTCGTGCCAAAGGCCTGCGGCTGGGATATCTGCGACAGGAAGTGTCGGAACGCCCCGCGGCGGAGTCTTTATGGCAGTTGGCGTTGGATGCTTTTTCCGATGTCATCGCCAAAGGGGCAGAATTGCAGACGATGGAAGCCGCACTGGCCGCTGATGAATCATTATTGGAAAAATACGGCCAAATGCAGGGTGAATTCGAGTTGATGGGCGGTTATGAATATCAGCAGACGATAAAAATGGTGCTGACCGGATTGGGGTTTTCTGCAGAACAATATCATCAGGCGCTGAAACAGTTTAGCGGCGGACAGCAGACACGTGCCCATTTGGCGTGGCTTTTATTGCAGCGACCGCAGGTGCTGCTGCTCGACGAACCGACAAACCATCTCGATTTGGCGGCGATTGAGTGGCTTGAAGCGTATTTGGCCGGATGGCGGGGGGCGGTCGTGGTCGTTTCGCATGACCGCTATTTTCTCGATGCTGTGGTCAATCGGGTGTATGAACTTTCATTTTCGCAGCTTGAAAAATACCGCGGCAATTATTCGGCGTATGTTCGGCAACGGGCTGAACGGATAGAACGCCATGAAAAAGAATTTATCGCCCAACAAAAATTTATCGAAAAAGAAGAAGCATTCATTCAGCGAAATTTGGCGGGGCAACGGACAAAAGAAGCCCAAGGTCGCCGCAAGCGGTTGGAACGGCTCAAGCGAGATAATTTGATTGAACGCCAGCGACGGGAAAAAACGCTAAACCTGCGATTGCAAGCCGCGCTTCGCTCCGGCGATTTGGTGCTTGGGTTACATAATGTTGGCGTGGGGTATCCCGATGGCGACGAATTGTTTTTTGCGCCGGAACTCGAAATTCGGCGGGGGCAGCGGGTAGCGCTGTTGGGGCCAAATGGTTCAGGAAAAACATCGCTGTTGCGAACAATATTACGCGAGATTCCGCCAAAACGGGGTAAAATTCGATTCGGTTCGGCGGTAGAAGTGGCATATTTCCCGCAAATTCATACGGATTTGAGGCCGGAGAATTCGGTACTTGACGAATTACGGCGGGCAAACGATAATATGACTACGCTTGAAGCGAGAAATCATCTGGCGCGATTTTTGTTTTTTGAAGATGATGTCTTCAAATCCGTTGGCGATTTATCCGGCGGCGAGCGGAGTCGGTTGGCGTTGGCGAAATTTGTTTTGGCGGGTGCGAATTTCCTGATAATGGATGAGCCAACGAATCATCTCGACATTCCGGCGCAGGAGATGCTTGAAGCGGTTTTGCGAGCGTTCAATGGCACCCTGCTCATTGTTTCGCACGACCGGTATTTCGTGGATGCGCTCGCCACGCACATTTGGCATATCGAAGATGGTTCGGTGCAGACGTTTAAAGGGAATTATCACCAGTACCAGCAATTTCGAGCGGAACATGCCAGCGCGGCAAAAGAAAATCGAACCGGAGAGAATGGGGCTGGAAAGCGTCAGCATTTGGCAACCAAAGCCGAAAAACGTGCCCGCGAAAAACGAGAGCGGGCGTTGGCAGCGCTGGAACACAGTATCGAGGAAGCACAGGAACGAATGGCCGAGCTTGAGCGTGAAATGGAAGAAGCGAGTTTGGCACAAAAAGTTTCGCAATTGCAGAAATTGGCGGTAGAATACCAGCAGACGGAGGCAAACTTGTCGCATTTGCTGGAACAGTGGGTAGCGATGGAAGCGGAGGCATAATTGGAATCCGGAAAATATATCATCGGCTTGACGGGTAATATTGCCACGGGAAAAAGTATTGTGCGCCGTATGTTGCAAGAATTGGGTGCGAGCACGATTGATGCTGATGGACTGGTGCATGCCCTGCAAAAACCGGGGACACGGGTCTATCGGGAAATTGTCGATTTGTTCGGCTCGTTTATTTTGAACCCGGATGCGACCATCAATCGCAAACGGTTGGGCGCTATCGCCTTCAACTTGCCCGAGGCGATGCAAGAGTTGGAGCGCATCACCCATCCGGCGGTTCGCAAACAAATTTTGTACGCCATCAAAAAAGCGCCAACCCCTGTGGTGGTGATTGAAGCCATAAAATTGCTGGATGGTGGACTTTCGGCATATTGTGATGAAATATGGGTGGTCACTGCGCCGGAAGATGTGCAAGTGTTGCGGTTGATGACTCGTCGGAAAATGAGCAGCGAAGAAGCCCTGCAACGGGTTCGAGCGCAGGGGGCGCAAAAAGAAAAAGCGGCGCAAGCAGATGTGGTGATTGATAATGGCGGCGATTTGATTCGCACATGGAATGAAGTTGTGCGGCATTATAATAAAATTCCACTGGTGGCGGCGTTGAAACAAAAAAAGGCGGCGGAATCTGCGACAGAGGAAGCCGGCCGAATTATTGTGCGCCGGGCAAAGCGAGACGATTTGCGGCAGATGGCTGCATTGTTAAAACGCGGTTCGGGCGCGCAATTGGATTTTTCAGAAGCGCAGATGATGGAACGGTTCTTTTCAAAAGGATATTTTTTGGCAGAGAAAGATGGAAAAATACTGGGCGTTATCGGTTGGCAAGCGGAAAATCTGGTAGCCGGCATTGATGACTTTTTTGTGAGCGATGCGGCTGAATGGTCTACCATCGGCGGTCAGTTGTTGGATGCGGTCGAATTGGCCGCCAAAGATTTATCGTGCGAAGCCGGATTGCTTTTTGCCCATCGGGCGGTGGCAACGGTCGCCGGGCCGGTAATGATAGATAAAGGTTATCAGCCGAAGAAACTTGAACAATTGACGAAAATTTGGCGCGAGGCGGCCAACGATTGGCAAGAAAAAAATACGGTGCTTTTGCTGAAACAATATCGAAAACAACCCATCAATCTGCCACTGTAAAAAGGAAGTTAAAATGGAAAGCATGAAAAAATTTGCCGGCGAACATCCCCAAATTACATCGTGGGTCGTTTTGGCCATCGGCATGGTCATCATTTTGATTTGGTCGGCGAAAGATGTTGGATTCACGCCGTCGCAGTGGGCAGCCGTGATAGTGACGACGATTTTGCTCGCCGGGGCATCCGTGTGGATTATCGGTTGGGGCGATGACGACGCGGCAGAAGATGACGACGCCTAATTTTCCGATTGGAAGGCTGTGTGGCAGCGCTCCGTTTTACCATCTGCCGTGAATGCACGTAACAGAGCCGGTGGATTCGGCAGGAAAAAAAGCCCATGCGTATACCCGTTGGCGAGGGTCGGGGGCAGAGAATATTGTTTGCCGGCGTCGATGATTGGGGCATAACGGGCGATTGGTTTTCCATCGGGGTCTGTCAGGTGGACCGTAACGCGGAAAAGATTGCGAGCGGGTGTTTCGGTGATGGATATGGCACAGTGCAGGTTTGACGGTGCGATGGCAGGCGGGTCAATGCGAAAAATGGTTGCACCGTCCGGGGCGGCAATGGGCGAGAGCGCGTCCGGCGGGTGGTGAATCAGAAAATAGGTTTCGCCGATGGGGGCTAGCAGGACCGGGACATCGGTGTTGGCCGGCCAAATGAAAC